>CAYJQZ010000050.1:0-5813 GCA_964372555.1 Candidatus Woesearchaeota archaeon
ATTTTATAATAGAAAGAGTTTTATTATAACCTTTAATCTTTATTATGTGCCGACGTAGCATAACCTGGCAATGCACCGGTCTCGAAAACCGGCTCCGTGAGGAGTTGTAGGTTCAAATCCTGCCGTCGGCGTGTTTTAATTTAATGGATATTGATTATATTTTATATAATGATTAAACAATACAATACTCTCAACATCTAAAATTATATCTGAAAATAATGTTCTTATTTCTATTAATAAATCTTGAAATATCTTTTGATTTTCTACTTCATATATAATTTCGAAATTCCATTTACCAACAGTTTCGATATAAAAAACAATAGCTGGATGTGTATTACAATAAGATAGCAGTCTCTTTTTTCTTTCTTGTGTTAAGTTAAGTGCAAAAATAAAAAGCTGAAAAATATGATATCCAAATTCCTGACAATGTATTTTAGCTGCATATCCTTCTATTAATTTTGTCTTTTCCAATTTTTTTAACCTAGTATTAACAGTTGATGCTGGAATATTAATTTTCTTTGCTAATTCTAATATTGAAATTCTTGCATTTTCTGCTATTTCTTTTAAAATTAATTTGTCTGTTTCATCTATTTTTTCTGATTCTACATATTTCCCAAATAAAGGGTTTTTAATATTTCTTTGTCTATTTAATAAATAATCTCTAGGTGACTGCACAAGTTCTACCCTAATTGATATAGTAAAATCCTTTAGTACTTTATTGTATTTGGTTGCTATCAAAGTAAATAATTCATTGAAATGCACTACATTTTTTGCCATAATTGCAAACGCTAAATCATATTTTCCACCAAATTCAGCAATCCAATAAATATGGTCGTGTTGTTTTAGTTCATTAATTATTTTTGATTTTTGCTCTTTTGTAACATTTTGAAAACGAGCATAAACACCATAACCGGTATAACCTAATTTACTAAAGTTCAGCAAAGTAATATATCCAGAAATAATGCCTTTTTCTTCAAGACGTTTTAATCTATAATGTACTGCTTCTTGACTTAATCCTACTTTTTTACCTAATTCAGATGTTCCTAAACGTGAGTTGAGGTCGATTTCATACAATATTTTTCTATCTTTTATGTCTAGGTCCATATTTTTATATATGAACTAATAAGTATATAAATATTGTTAATTTATAAAAATATCTCTAAGTAATTTTATATATGCATAATTATTAACTATTACTAAGTAATTAACTATGGAGGTTAAATATGAAACAAATAACAATCAATGTAGAAAAACTAAAAAAAGCAGTATTTGATGCTGTTGCATCAAAGAAAATACTTAAAACTGGATATGTAAGGCAGGCTGGAGGACTTTATCCTTCCGAATGTGATACAGTTGGATCTCACTGTAATGCGATAGCAGTAATAGCTAACTTAGTAGCTCATGAAGTAAATCAGGAAATAAAGGAGGAGTGTGACGTAGAACTTAATCTGGGTGATGTTGCTCTATTAAGTACTTTCCATGATTATGGTGAAACTAAATCTGGAGATACTGGTGCGCAGTCTATAGCTATTTATGACGAGTGCAGACTTCATAGCTTAGAAAGAGATGGATTACAGGCAAGTGTTGAAGGTTGGAAAGCGTCTGAAAAAATCATGAAATTGTATGACGACTACAGAAAATATTGTACACCCGAAGCAATAGTTGTACATATAGCTGATAACTTAGAAGGTTTTGAGAAAGTACTTGAGACTTTTCATAATAAACCTTGGGTATTAAATGATGCACTTCGTATATTCCAATATAATGTTAGGATATATAGAAGAAAGAAACAGATTGATGTAAAACTTGGAAAAGTAGCAGATTATCTTACTGATAATGTGTTGATTCCTGGAATACAAGCATTAGTTGATACATATCAAGTTAAAGTTGATGTAAAAAAATTAGCTGACGAATATAACAAATTGCCTGAGCATGAAGAACATTAAATAATGACTCAAATTGTATTAGCTACCGCTTCTCTCCAAAGGAGAAGAATTTTTTCTTCTCTTGGTTTTAATTTTATTTGTGAAGCCAGTAATATTAAAGAAAAGGTGAAAAATAGACCAACAAATCCGAAAAATTTAGTTAAATTCTTAGCAAAGTTGAAAGCTGATAAATTAAAAAAGAAATATCCAAAAGCAATAATCTTTGGTTTTGATTCTATTGGTTACTATAATGGTAATATCTTTGAGAAACCTAAAACTAAAAAAGAAGTGAAAAAAAGATTAATTATGCTTTCAGGAAAAACTTATCAGCATTTTACTGGAATATGTGCTATTCGTGATAATACTTATTTATATAATATTAACAAGACAAACATATTAATGCGTAAATTGTCTATGAAAGAAATTTATTATTATTTAAACCAAAAAGACAAACATAATACACATTCTGAAGGTTATGATCATACAAAATTTTACAGTGCAAGTTTTATAAAGAAAATAAATGGGAGCTATCATAGTCTAAATGGCATTCCATTAGACATAGTAATTGAAATGTTAAAAAAATTAAAATATGATAAAATTAAGTAAAATAATAAAAGCAGTTATTTTCGATATGTATGAAGTAATATTTGACACGAAACCTATTTATTTAAAAGCTACTAAAAAATTATTGAACTATTTTAATATAATTTCATCCCATTCTTAACTGGTTTATCAACTGTAGTTAAAACTACTCCTTTATCTGTATCAAAGCCAGTAGTCAATACTTCAGATATAACTGGGCCAATCTGCTTTGGGGGAAAGTTAACTACACAAACAACTTGCTTTCCTATTAATTCTTTTTTAGAATAAATGTTTTTTATTTGAGCACTAGATTTTTTTATTCCTATTTCAGAGCCTAAATCTATCTTTAATTTATATGCTGGTTTTTTAGCTTCAGGAAAGTCTTCCACTTCTATAATAGTTCCTACTCTTAGATCTACTTTTTCAAAATCTTGATAGTTTATTGTTGATTTCATTTTAAAATTCACCAAGTGTTTTTTGTTTTTTAAATTTTTTACCTTCAGAGTATTCTGTATAAGAAGACCATGAATGCCTGAATATTTCTGGATGTTTATTCCAATTTTCTTTTAAGAATCTTTTAGTATCAGGATCGGCAGGATATCCACTCCCTAGGCTCATTCCAAATTTCTTTTTTAATAAATCAACTTCGCGTTCTCTAATTGTTTTTGCAATGATTGATGCTGCTCCTACAATTAAAAAATCACGATCTGCCTTGTGTTCACATCTTAAAGAAGTTTTTACTGTTAATTTGTTTTCTAAATAATCAGCAAATGCCCTTTTGTTATTGCTCGGACAATCAACTATTACTTGATCTGGTCTTAAAGAATTTATTACTTCAGCCATTTTATCTGCTTCAAGCCAATTAAGATTTGTTTTTTCTGAAAAAACATATTTATCTACTTCTTCTGGGGGGATTTTAATTACTTTGTATCTTTTTACTTCTTTTATTAGTTTATTATAAATTAATTCTCTTTGTTTTGGAGTTAATAGTTTGGAATCTTTTACACCTAATTCTTTTAATTTAGGCAGATCTTTCTCATCAATTACTATTCCTGCTATTACCATTGGACCGATGACTGGGCCTCTTCCAGCGTCATCGATACCACATATTGTTGTCATTGAAGATCTAGATTTTTATTAAGTAATAAAGGTTTCTAAATTGCTTCTTATTATATGCCCTTTATTTGTATAGCCTTCCTAATATACAAATTGTTCCTACAAAAGCTTTAAAAATGAGCATTAGCTTAAAAATAAGGATATGGGGGTATACATATGAAAAAAGTAATTTTAGTAGCGTTATTATTAAGTTTATTGTTAATTCTTGCTGCTTGTACGTCAGGCACACGAGAAAAATTAAAAGTTGGTGTTATGTTGCCTTTAAGCGGAGATGCTGCTGCTTACGGCCAACCTATTTCTAAATCTTATATGCTGGCAGTTGATGAAATTAATGCTGGTGGTGGTATTGGTGGTAAACAAGTTGAATTAATTTTTGAAGATAGTAAATGCACACCAAATGATGGTGCTACTGCAGCACAAAAGTTAGTTAATATAGACCAAGTTAAGATAATTTTAGGTGAGGCTTGTTCTGGTGCAACACTTGCTGCTGCCCCAATAACAGAACCTGCAAAAGTAATAGTAATTTCACCTAGTGCTACAAATCCAGGCATAAGTACTGCTGGAGATTTCTTATTTAGAACAGCACCTAGTGACGCAAATGCAGGGAGGATAGCTGCTGATTATGCTTATGAACAAGGATTTAGAAATGCTGCTATAATAAGTGAAGCTACAGATTATGCACAGGGTTTAAGAAAGGTATTTAGTGATACCTTTGAAGCTAATGGTGGAGGGGTTGTTGCTGATGAAACATTTACATCAGAGATAAGTGATTTTAGAACTACAATACTTAAAGTTAGAGCAAAGAACCCAGATTTGGTGTATGTTGTTCCTCAGACACCTGCTAAAGGCGCATTGTTAGTAAAACAATTAAATGAACAAGGAGTAGACGCACAACTATTAACTGCTGAAGTTTTGATAGCAGATGGTGTAATAGCTGAAAGTGGAGACGACATGGAAGGAATAATTGGATTTGAACCTGCATTTGATGCAACAAGACCAAAATCAGCAGACTTTGTTTCTAAATATAGGGCTAAATATAATGAAGAACTTGCATTTGGTTCGTTCCAAGCAGGCGCTTATGATGCTTTGTATTTAGTAAAAGAAGCTGTAGAAGCCAACAATGGACAAGTGGATACAGAGAATATGAGAGACTTCCTATATAATGTTGAAAACTGGGAAGGAGCAGTTGGTACATTGACATTTGATGAAAATGGAGATCCAATACTTAGTTATACAATAAAAAAGGTTCAAGATGGACAAGGCAGAGTAATAGGCTCTGCTTCTTAATTTTTTTATTTTTATGACTTCAATAGCATTACAAATACTAATTAACGGATTAATTGCTGGAGGTATCTACAGCCTAGTTGCATCTGGATTTAGTTTGATGTATTCTGTAAATAAATTTATGAATTTTGCTCATGGAGCTACTGTTGTTATTTCTGCTTACTTTACTTATCTCTTTTCTGATATTATAGGCTTAAACTTTTTATTATCTGCTTTAATTGGTATTACAATGGGTGTTGGAACCGCGATTTTTACTGATAGAATTGTTTATGGTCGTGAGAGAAAAAGAAGATGCAGCAATGGAATAATGTTAGTTACTTCCCTGGCTTTATTAATTTTATTTACAAATTTAATATTTTTATTATTTGGATCAAATACTAGGGAATTTAATATGGCAGATGCAACTGCAATTTATAATTTTGGATTGTTTACTATTACTTCTGTGCAGATAATTATGATCGTTTTATCTATAATAATTTTAATTTTGTTTTGGTTACTTATAAAAAAAACAAAAATAGGAAAAGCAATGAGAGCTACTGCTGACAATAAAGATATAGCTCAAGTTGTAGGTATAAATTCTGAAAATATTTATTTATACAGCTTTATTATTGCTGCAATTACTGGAAGTATTGCAGGTATACTAATAGGTTTAGATACAAATTTATTTCCTATGATGGGTGTTAGTTTAATAGTTGTTGGCTTTACTGCCGCAGTTATAGGTGGTGCTAATTCTATACCTGGTTCTGTTGCTGGGGCATTTTTTATTGGTTTAGTAGAAAATATAGTCAATTGGTATCTGCCAACAGGTTATAGGAGTGTAATTGTTTTTACTCTTTTATTTTTATTTTTAATATTTAGGCCACAAGGATTATTTGGCAAGGTGTATGAAAGATGATTGATGGTTTT
>CAYJQZ010000051.1:0-5804 GCA_964372555.1 Candidatus Woesearchaeota archaeon
ATTTTGAATGGCATATTTATTTTTAAGATTTTTAATTTTTCAGTTCTTTTTCTAAAATCTAGAATTGCTACACCTGTTACTTTGCCTGTTTTTTCATCTATTCTTTCTGATATTCCTTCTCCTATATCTTTGAAATATCCTTCTGTATAATTTCCCATATTTATCTCTAGGAAATCTGCTTCATCATCGTAATATATTATCATTTCGCCCTTCATTTTAACCCCTCAACGAAATAAGCTGTTACTATAAAGCCCTTTCCGTTTAAATACTTAACTACCACTCTAAGATATTTTACTTTTGATTTTCTATATTTATAATATCTATAATAATATTTTATATTTTTATTTCCTGAATAATCTATGATATTCAATGGATTTTCTAATGTTTCTTTTATTTCTTCTAACTTATTTTGCATATCTGGGTGCGCAGCTATGTGTTTATATCTCTCGTTTGTTAAATATATGACCCTATTTGTTTTATCTTTTGTTTTTAAAATATTGTTCATATAAAATAGAAAAGTGAATATTTTTTATAAGTCTTATTGTAAAAAATCTGAAAGATTTTCAGAAATTATGAAAGAAATTTATGTGGCAGCTTTAGTTTCTTCTTTCTTTGGCATTAATTCTTAATCGAAAATTATATATAGGTAAATATTAACTGATTTGTATGAAAAAAGTTATTTTTATTTTTGTGATTATTTTGTTGATGTTGCCTGTTGTAAGTGCAGTTTCAGATCTCGTTATTACTGATATTGAACTTTCTCAAGATCCAATAGCAGGGATACCTGCAACTTATAAAGTACATGTTGCAAATGTTGGAGATGAACCTGCAACAAGCAGATTTGCTATTAAATTATGGACAAATACAGAGCCTGAAGAACTTCGTGGTTCTTGGTTTTCTTTAGTTGGTATTTCTAATTCAGTTACTATATTTAATGATGATGCTCCAAGAGATGTTGTTCCAGTTGATGGAGAAGTATTTCTGGAAGGTTCTCCTGCACCAATAGTTACTAAGGTTATAACATTAAATCCTGGAGAGGAAGCAATATTTGAATCTACAGGTGCTCAAGCAACACATACTATTTATTTTTATCCTGAGCTGCGTTCTTTAGAACCAAGCAGAGGATTTATTGAGGCAGTTATAGATCCGCATAATGAAATAAATGAGAGTAATGAAGATAATAATGCTTTTACCAAAGAAGTTCTTGTTATGGGGGGCATTGTGCAGGGGCCATTTGATGGCGAAGGCAATATTCCTTCTTTGAGAGAAAATGAATATTTTGTTGCTGGACAAGGTTGTGCATCAATTAATGAAAGAAGAGTGTGTGCTGGTGATGAAACTGTTGATGGCGTTGACAGGGTTGTATTAAATGTAGATGATGAAGAAAGAATAATTGACAGATATAATCCTGTTTATCGTTGGATTATTCGTCTTTTAGCAAATGGCAGGGAGAGTCCAACTGTTGATGTTGGGGATGTAAGAATAACTTTGTATACGAAAGGTTTTAAGGTTAGATTTTAAATAATGTAGATGTTTATTCTTTAAAGTAAACCTGGAGGAAGTTTGAATTCAGAACTTTCTTCCTTTCCTAAATTATGTTCTGCTTCTATTCTTTGTAAAATTAATCTTTCTAATATTTGGTTATCTGTTCTTGGATTAGTTGCCCGGTATGTTTCTACTGCCACATTTGCTTGCCTATAATTATTTAATGCTCGTTCATACCTACTTGGAGTTGGAGTTACTATTGTGACAAATAATGCTACTATTGATGCAGCGATTGCACCGCCAACTATTACCCTGTATCCTCTTCCAAATCTTTTGTCTTCTTTTGCTTTTCTTTCTCTTGATTCTTCTTCTAGTGTTGCTATTCTTGAATCCAATACATCAATTCCTGCACTATTTTCTTCTGCTCTTGAGGTTGCATAAAGAACAAGATATATTTGTGCTCTTTTCATTGCTGTTTCTAGAGGAATACCTCTTTCTCTTAATAATTTTCTATATTGTGAATATGTTAAACCTTGTCTTCTTGCTGCTGATTCTAGTAATCTATGATCTTGTAGATCTATTACTTCTACCATAACTCATTATTTTGTTAAGAAAACTTTATTAATCTTATGCAGCAGCTTTAGCAGCTTCTTTTGGCATTAATTCTTCTAAACCTTTAGAACCTGGTTTTATAACTTTTAAATTTAATTGAACTATATCATTGTTGATTATGTTGCCTACAACTGTTTTCTTTATTCTTTTACCTTTAGTTAATCCTTTAACACAAGGGCCAGAACTTAACAATGCTTTCTTTTTACCAAAGCCAGGCATGTCATATCTTATTGGACAGCCAGATTTATCTGAGCCGCCTCTTATTTCTAATTCATAACCATTTAATCCTATTTCTTCACCTGAGACTTTATCTCCTACTTTTTTATTGATGTAAGGATTATCTTCTAGTATTTTTTGGTAACTTTTTCCTACTTTGGGGTCATTTACTACAAATTTTGTTTCTGTCATGTAATAACTGATTAAAGAAGGGTTTTATAAATGTTGTTGTTTAAACTCCCCAAGCAGGATTTATCTTTCTTTTTATTTCAGCTATTTCTTTTAGTATTTGTATGTCTTCATATGCAATCAAGCTTTTCATCCTTTTAAAAGTTCTAAACTGATCTTCTGTTACATCTGAGTATAAAATATCCTTTTCTTTTATTTGTCTTCCTAAAGTTATATGCGGCATAGATAAGGCTACTTGCTCTCCTCTTTTAGCTTCTTGTAATTTTTTGCTTTCATGCTGCATTTCTTTTACTTCTGTTATTGCTTTATCATCTTTCATCAATGGTGTTCCAGGTTTTAATACTCCTGCCAGAACTTCTATTCCACATACAGCAGGATTAGACTGTCTGAACATATTTCCTTCAAGTATTTTTATTTTACATAATTTAGGCAAACCAGACAATTGTCTTGATTGTTCTTTATCTTTTTCTTCTTGATTCCATTTTTCAAAAGATTCTACTAAACTATAAATTACCTTATTCGTGATTATTTTTACTTCACTAGTTTCTAAACCTTGAACGTTAAATCCTAGAATTATTTTATACAAAGGATTTGTTGTTGAAGTTGCCTCTGCCATGTCTTTTTTTGTTATGTTTCCAATAGAGGCTTTCTTTATTTTAATTCCTTTTTCTCTTAATAATTTGATTAACCCTTCTAAACTTCCTAATGAATCTGCTTTTATTATTATCCCATCATTGTCTAACTCAAATGTTAATTCTTCTACCAATTCTTTTATTTCTATTTTTGTTTTTTCTAAATCTTTATTTGCAACTTTAACTGGCATTCCTGAAGTAACTAACTCAATGTTTTGAGCTGATATTTTTACTCCAATTGCTGATTCTGCTTCTTTAATTGTTTTTAATTGGTTTTTATCAACTAAGAATAATGCTTTAACTTTAGTTACAACTGGTTCATTCAAAGTTCCAATAACAATTGTATCATTAACTTTTATTTTTCCTTTGTAAATTATAGTATCCATGCATAAACCTAAGCCCTTTTCTTCAGTAATTTCTAGAATAGTTCCTTCTGCTGGTGCATTTAAATCATAACTTAATTTTGTTTCCAAAAACCTTTGAGCTAATCCTGTAATAACCATTAATAATTCTGGAATGCCTTCACTAGTTTTAGCTGAAGTAGGAATCATAGCAACTTGTTTTGTAAAATCTTCTATTCTGTCAAATCTCTCAGAGTTTATTCCAAATTCATAGAATTTTCCTAGTAATTCGTATAACTTATCGTCTAGTAATTTTTGAACTGAGGGAGATTGTGATGAAATGCTTTTTACTAAAGGCAAATTTGTTTTAGTCTGCCACCCATTTAACAAATCTATTTTATTTAATGCAATTACAAAAGGAGTTTTATTTTCTTTTAATATTTCTATACTTTCTACTGTTTGTGGTTTTATTCCTTCATTAAGGTCAACTAGTAAAATTGCTATATCTGCTAATGATCCTCCTCTTTTTCTTAGATTTGTGAATGCAGCGTGACCTGGAGTATCAATAAATAAAAGACCAGGAACTTTAATTTTAGAGAAATCTAGCAATCCTTTACATGTTTCTTTTATTGCTTCTAATGATATAGAATATGCTTTAATTGACTGTGTTATTCTTCCAGGCTCTGATTGAACAATAGAGGTCTTTTTAATGCAGTCTATAGTCTGGGATTTTCCAGCATCTACGTTACCCATTATTGTTACTATTACTTGTCTTAGCATTTTAGCCTCTGATTTAGTTTCTTTCATAAACTTTTAGTTCCTATATATAATTTATATTTTCTATATACATTACTTATTTATAATCTCTTTCTTTACCATGATTGGGGGTAGTAGTAATGAGAATATTATTTAAGAAAATAGTAGAGGAAGAAGTTATTCCGCCTTCTAGATTGCTTGATGAATCTTTAGAGAATGATGAAGTAGATCTAGAAGAATGGGCATTTTGGCAAGGGTATTATGAGGATAATTAAATCCTCTTTTACTTTCCAGATTTAGCTTTTCTATAGTCCTGAGTCCATTTAATACTTCTTGGAATTCTTTTTAATTTTAAATGGTTTTTCCCGCATTTATTAGAACAATAATAAAAAATAGAGCCATCGTTTTTAGCAAACATTTTGCCAGTTCCTTGTTCCATATTATGGCCGCAAAATGAACATTTAACCATACTTACTTTCTTCCTTGAGCTAACCTTCTAGCTTCTATTTCTGTTTCTCTTAGCATTAGTATATCTCCTATTCTAACTGGACCTTTAACATTTCGTCTTAAAATACGTTTAGTATCTTTACCTTCTAGAACCCTGCATCTAACTTGTATTACTTCGCCCCTCATACCTGTTCTGCCAACGATCTCTTCTACTTGTGCAGGAACAGCCATAGCAAATAATGAAGCTGATTTTTCTTGTCTCTTTTCTATTCTTTGTTCTTGTGCTTTTCTTGGAGCTTCAGCTTTCTCAGCTTGCTTTACTTCTTGTTTCTGTTTTTCTTCCTTAGCCATTTTATTAAGACTTTAACTTAGAAGTTAATTCCTTTATGATGTTCTTGGCTTCGCCTTCTTGAGTAATAGCAACAGCCGCAGTTGGTATAGTTAATCCAGCAGCTTGGCCAAGATCTTCTTTCTTTGGAACTGGAACAAAAGGAATTCCTTTTTCTTCACATAGAGCAGGCAAGTGCATTATAATCTCTTTGGGATTGGTGTCTTGTGCTACAACCACTAATTTAGCAGTGCCTCTCTCTACTGTTTTTGTAACCTCATTTGTTCCTTTCTTTAGCTTTCCAGATTTCTTAGCTAGCTCAAGTGCTTCTAAAGCTTTGTCTACAATATCTTTTGGAACATTGGCATTTAAATCCATTTTAACCTCCATTGGTCATTGGTTATTGTTGATGGAACTGAGAACTATTTATAACCTTTTCGCCTTCAAATGTGTTTAGAAATAATTATTTTTTCTTTTTTAATAGGTGTTCTACTAGTTTTTCTGTTTTTAAATCAAGGGCCACTAATCTTGCTTCTAGCACGTACATCTTTCTTAAGCTCCATACTATTCCTATAATTGCACCTAGAATAATATAAAGTACTATTGTTTCTGTTGTAGGCATCTTACCACCCCTTAATTAATTATTTTTAGATTATAGAGGTATAAAAGCTTTACTCTTCCATGAGCTGTAAAGTAAACGTCACCTTATATACACTGATTTAGGATAAAAAACAAAAATCGAGAAAATTTAGTCTTTAAAAGGATAATGATCTAGTTTTATATAATCTTCAAATAAAT
>CAYJQZ010000052.1:0-5753 GCA_964372555.1 Candidatus Woesearchaeota archaeon
TTACTTCACTAAATTGCTGATTATTTATTTTTACAAAACCCTTGCAGCCAACACCAGACGGAACTGTCTGATAAAAAGTATTTACTATTTCTTTTATTTTAGGTTGAACGTCTTTTATTGTAAGGTTTGTTGTTATTAAACGCATACCACAATTAATATCGAATCCTATCCCGCCAGGAGAAATTACTCCTGTTTCTGCATCCATTGCAGCTACTCCACCTATTGGAAAACCATAACCCTTCCATTGTAAAAAGAAACTAATCTTATTACATCAATGGCCGTCAGGCATGCAAATTGCAGCCTTTTGTATTCCAGGCAGACATGCTACATTGGTTACTTGATCAAATACCCCAGGATCCATTGCATCTAATAATTTTTTAGTTGCATAAATCCTTGCTGGTACGTTCATACCTTGTTTGAAACTAGTGGGGATTTCCCAAACTGCTTCTTCTATTTGTTTTATGTCCTTTGGTACATTTGACATAGTAATTTAGAACTTTGTGTGTTTTTTAAGGTTTACTGTTATATATCAACCAAAACTCTAGACATCCAAAGATTGCTTTTTTTCTTTATTTCAAATTCGTGCATTGTTATTGCCTTTGCATCGTCACCTAATTCTTGTTTTTTTCTATCTATAAAATCTCCTTCACATTTAGCAAATAATTCGTATTTCTTATTTTTATGATGTACAACTATGTTAAATTTGTTAAACAATAATCCTTCTGTGTCTTTAACAAAAATTAGTTCTGATAAAAAATCGTAAAGTAAACCTTCTAAATTATCTGATTCTAGTGTTATTTCATAATGTTCTTTTGTATTTAATGTTTTTAAGTCCACCATAATCTCTTCAACAGCCAATCCAGAATTTTCAAATAATCTTTCAAGTGTTCTTCCATAAGCTTCAAAAATTATATCTGCTGTGTGTTCAAAGAATTTATACTTCATCTTTAACATTCCTTCTTTCTACAACTAGATTTATTCTTGCATAGGTTCCAGTCATGTCTTCTTTTATCATTATGTTTCTCTCTGTTACTTGTTTAACTATGTCTTTTACTTCATATTTTGGATTCATTTTATCTCCAATAACAACTGCATTAAGCATATACTCATGTGATACCTCATCTATTGTCAATTGTTTTACTGTTGATAATAAAAATAGTTCATTATTGGCTAGATCAAATAGTCTTTTTAGAAACTGAAATAATAAATTCTTTAAATCTCTTGATCTTATTATTATAGTCTTGGTTGTTACTAAATCTATATCTTCTGTATTTATTACTATTTTGAACATTGAGACTGCTATTTTTGAGAATACTGCTTCTAATGTTGGAGCTCTCTCTTCAAGTGATATTTCTTCCACTTTATGTTTTACCATGAGATTTTATTTTTTATTTAATTTATAAACCTTTTTAGAAACCTTTATAACTTGTTTCTAGATTTGGATTTTTAGTGGGCCCGTAGCTCAGCTTGGTAGAGCAACAGACTCTTAATCTGTGGGTCGCGCGTTCAAATTCAACCCTTTAGAAAAGCGTTGACGGAAAGTCGCGTCGGGCCCGCTTATGCCCCAGTCGTCTAGCCCGGTCAAGGATACGAGCCTCTCGCGCTTGTGACACGAGTTCGAATCTCGTCTGGGGCACATCCATTTCTAAATACAATTTAAACAATAAGAATTTTGGTAAATTAATTGTAATCCAAGACTAGGTTTTTATTGCCTGTTATTCTAATTTCTGTGCCTCTTAGAGGATAAAAATTGTATCTAGATAATACATTTGATGCTTTATTTATATCACCAGAAACTATAACTATGCTATACTTCTCATGATTAACTAATTTTAAGAAACCTTCTCCGCCTGATAATCCTAAATCACAGCTGTTTAATGGCATCTCTTTTGCAATTAATTTATTATTGCATGGGCTGCCTATAAGTATTAAGTTATGATCCCCTTCAGGCAATGAGTTAACTGTAACTACTTTTGGTTGTATTGGGTTTGAGCCTTTTAGTGATTGAGCTATTAGGCTTGCTGATTTATCATATTCAGATTTTAAATTATCAGGCACTACAATGTAAACATCATTTGGAACACTATTTTTCACAAGGGGATATGGGTAATTTTTGAATGTGCTTGATTGATCCAAAACAGCATAGCCTGTGTAAAAACTTCCTATTGTTGATAAGAACAATACAGCCAAGAATACTGCTATTGCTAAAACTATAGCCTTCTTAATCATAAAAAATATAGATTAAAATGGTTATATAAATGTTTCTAAGGAAAAAATGAAAAGAAAAGAATTATTCTTTGAACTTCTTATTTGCAGGTTCAAAGTCTTTCCATGCTAAATCAAACATGTTTTCTAATGCACCAGCAAAGAAGGGGGTATTTACCCAAACACCTACATCATATGTTGGATGTACTGCTTCATCGTGCATAACCATGAACATTAGGTTTTTACCATCCACAATGCAGAATCTGGCAGCTAACTTTCCAGAATCTTTAATTTCTGCAATACCTTTGAGATCTTTAACTGCATTTTGGCACTCTTTTGTAAGTGGTGCTGCAATTCTAACTGTAACGCCTTTCTTGCTAAGTTTCTGCAATACTGGCTTTAGAGCTTCAACTTTTCTAACAAGGCCCTTAGGAGTTGTTGCTATAGTAACAGATTTCTCTGCATTCTTTACCATTAGCTCCAAATGTGTGTATAGATTTTGCTTTCCCCTTATTGCACCTGATAAATCTGTTGAATCAATAAATTCTATGCCTAGCTTATGCAGAGTCTCTAATTCCTTTAATACATCTGTGTTATTTACTTCTTTCAATCTTGATACTGATTGCTCTGCTTCTACCTGAATATTCTTTTTTACCCTTTCAATGACTTCACCAGGCTCAACTGCTATGTATTTTATAGGCTTACCTAACTTCATAACAACAAAGCCCTTCTTTTCTAAGCTCTCTAGAACATCATAAGCTCTGCTTCTTGGTACATGACCTATATCACTTAACTCACCTGCAGTTGAAACACCACGAGAAAGCAATGCGGTCCAAATACGAACCTCATATAAATTTAAACTAAAGTAACGCCTAAGCTTACTTAAAAATTCTTCTTTGACAATCATTAAAATTTCCCTCCCCTGTCACCCACTTTTTATATACAGTGTATTTTTGTATTAGTAGTAATAAACTGGTATTTAAATGTTTTTGTTACGTGTTAGATATAACTAATTTCTATAAAACTAGTGAATTATTTGTTTCTGGATCTTTGCATTTCATAGATTTTTTCTATATCTACTATTGTGTTGATTTCACTAAGTGGTTTGTCTTCCCTAAGTTGAATAACTCTTGGAAATCTTAAGGCATAACCTGACGTATACTCTGTACTTTTTTGGATTTCTTCATAAGCTACTTCGATAATTATTTTAGGTTTGACAATAACTTCACTACCTTTTTGTTCTTGAATTAAAGGTTTTAACAATTTAGTTATTTCTTCATATGTAATTCCTTCTTCCTGCTCTTTTTCCTTTACACCTGTGCTTACTTTGCCTATCTCTAATAATTTATCTTTTTTCTTGTCATGACAGGCAACAGTGAAAGATGATAACCAGCCTGCTCTTTTTCCTTCGCCAGTGTCTGCTTTTACAATAACTAAATCCAATGTTTCTAATATTGGTTTTATTTTCACTCCATGACCAACGCGCGAACCTGGCTTGTATGGTGCTTCTAAATTCTTAGCCATCACTCCTTCATTCCCTACTGCCAAAGATTTCTTGTAGAATTTCTCTGCTTCTTCTAACTTATCTGTAACTATCTGAGGTACTGGCTGTATTTTTTCTTCTATTTCCTTAACTATCTTTTCTACTATGTGGCGTCTTCTATGAAATGGTGCATCTAATAAATTTTCATTATTATAAGACATTACATCAAATACATTTATCATTACTGGAATTTCCTTAACCATTTTTTCTATATCATATTTTCTTTTAATTCTCTGAGAAATGCTCTGGAATGGAAGCCACTTCTTTGTCTTGGGGTCAATTCCTATTACTTCTGTATCAACAATGTAGTTATCTGCTTTAATTCCTTTTTTTGCTATTTCAACTACATCTGGAAATTGATGTGTAACATTTTCTAATCTCCTTGTATACAAGGTTATTTTTCCATTATTGCAATGTATCTGTAATCTGAAGCCGTCTATCTTAAATTCTAACGCCGCTGGCTTGCCTACAGTTTCAAATGCCTCTTTGAGATCTTTAGCTTTCTGGAAAAGCATTGCATTTATTGGTTTTCCAGCCTTCATTGTTATTTTTTCTAAACCTGAGATCCCTTTTTCTTTTATTATTAAAAATACTTCTGCAAAATCATTTGTTAAATCATATCCATGCTGTACCTTCTCTAGAAAATCATCATATTCTTTCTTTGTTTGTTCTGGTATTATTAATTCATTTCCCTCTTTTTTATATTCTAATTTTACTTTATCTCCGAAGAAACACCAGACAACTGCATCTCTTATTGTCCCATCTGCTGCCCCAATCCTTAGTTGTTCTAGGATTGTTCTTACAACAAATTTTGCTTCTTGAGGTGAGGCTGATGTTAATAATTCTGAGATTAATCCTACTTTTTTATTTACTGTACCATCCCCCTCTAATTCTGCTAATTCTCTTATTTTATTATAAACCAAAGTAGTTGTTAATTTTTTTGTGCGTAATGTTGTTTGTTTTTTATCTTTAGTTAGTTCTACTGCTACTTCGCCTAGATCTCCTAATTTAGCAAACATCTTCTCTATTTTTTCTTTAGAATTGCCAGTAGATGTTGCTAATGCTTTTATTATTAGTTTATCAGAAACTCCTATCTTTCTCTGTTCCCATGATGGAAATACACTTCCTCTAACTAAATTTATTATTGGAGATGCATCTTCTTCCTTTTTAGCTTCTTTTAGAATTTGAGTTATAATGTATGTTTTTTCTAATCTCTTTGATGTTTTTTCTAGTTGCTGGTAATACTCCGTTAACTTAATATAATCCATATAACATAATATTTATTAGATAGATAAAAAGGTTATGGTTAAGTAAAATGGAGCTTGATCAAGCAATTAAAGAAAGGAAAAGTGTAAGGAGATTTAAGAAATTAGATGTTCCTTGGTATTTAATTTCTGAATGTTTGGAGGCTGCCATTAGTGCTCCTTCTTCTGGCAATGTTCAAAATTGGAGATTTGTTGTTGTAAGGAATAACGATACTAGAGATAAAATAGTAAAAATATGTGATGAACAATATTGGATAATAAAAGCCCCTGTTTTGATTGTTGTTTCTAGTGAACTAGGTAAAATAAGAAGGATGTTTGGTGTTAGGGGTGAAGCATTATATTCTGTACAGAGCTGTGCTGCTGCTATAGAAAACTTATTGCTTAAGGCAAGTGAACTTGGATTGGGTGCAACTTGGATTGGTGCTTTTGATGAAATAAAATTAAAAGAGATATTAAATGTAGAAGGCGATGTTAGACCGCAAGCAATAATTGCTTTGGGTTATGCTGATGAATATGAAGATAAATCTAGAAGAGAACCTTTAGAGAATGTTGTTTCTTTTGAGAAATATGGGCAGAGAGAAGACAAAGAAAGAGGAAAATTACTTCCTGTTACTGATGTTTTGAAGAAAAGTTTTGGAAAAATAATTGAGAGAAAGAAACATTAAAGAATTATTATTTAATTTTATTTATAACCCAATTCTAATAACTTTTTATTTATATTATTTAATGATTTTTTATCT
>CAYJQZ010000053.1:0-5746 GCA_964372555.1 Candidatus Woesearchaeota archaeon
CCCCCTCGTCGGGCAGTATGGATGGAGGATTTCGCCGTCATGACGGGACGGCTCAAGCGGTGGACGACGCTGGACAGCGACCAGCTCTTCCTGCTGGCGTTCGGGATCTCGGTGGGCATCCACCTTATCCTCCTGCTCCAGGACCTTATCCACCAACACCAAGTCCATATCCCCCAAATCCACAAATTGGTCCGATAGATGCATTCTTCAATATAATAGATTTAGAAACACATAATGTACTAATTTCTGTTAATAAAAACACACCTTATGGCCCACACAAATTTAACTTAACTAAAAAACCAAATAAAGTGGAGTTTGTGGCAGGAATTGCAACACTGAACATTAATAATTACAAAATAGATTGGACATTTACAGATATAACTACGGGAAGGTCGGTAGTATCAAGTGCACAGCAGGCAGCCATCACTATAAGCAAAAATGGTAGAATACAAATAATGCTAGAACTACACGATAAAACTACAAACGCCTCGTTATTTAATAAAACGATAGTAACAGAATTTGTACTGCCTTAAAATTTTTAAGAAGAAATAGCAAAACAACTATCATCCTCTAATCTAAATGAGGCTGCTGTTACATCTTCTCCAGCAAGCAAACGTTCATACAAACGATAAAGATCTGAAGTTACAATTTTACTATGATATCTTGCAGCTATAAATGCGCTTGCATCAACAGCTCTTTGCCTTTCCTTATCATAATTATCTAAAACATAACGCACAGCATCTGCTACAGCTTCAGAATCTTTAGGAGGAACGCCAACAACAAAGCCAGGCTTAACAAAAGTATCACTAGCCCCGCCAACATTAGATATAACACTTGGTATGCTAAAAGCTAAAGCTTCCAAAGCACTCATACAAAAGAGTTCCATATATGAAGGCAAGACAAAAATATCTGCAGCCTTGTAAAGTGATGCCATATCTCTAGGATTCTGTCCAGCTTCAACTTTTCCATACAAAACTAATTTATTTTCAACTCCTGCATCTCTAAATATCTGAACTAATCTCTCTCTGTCTGCATCATCAAAAACAGGACCAGCATGTAACAGCATAATATCATATCCTTTATTTACTAAATCACAAACTGCTCTTCCTGTTTCATAAATCCCTTTTTCATCCTGCAATCTACAAGTAGTAAGAACTATCTTCTCTCCATTAGGCGCAAATCTCTTCCTTATATTATCTGCCATAGCAGAAACTCCTTCGTCATTAAAATAATCACCAAGAGAAGTTGCATTAGGGAAGGCAATAATCTTGCCAGCATGGCCAGGATAAGCAGCTCTTACTGCGTTCATAGAAAAAATTGAAGGAGTAGTTACTACATCTGCTGTTTCAATTAAAGACCTAGACATATCACCAGATTCACCTCCAATTAATCCATCTAATCCATGAACAGTATACAAAACGCTGGATCCACGACTCTTAAATTTAGAAGCAACATCAGCAACACATTTTCCTCTAGTATGAACATGTACTATTTCTGGTCTCTCCCCCATCAGTCTATCAACAAGTTGTTCAACAGAGTCATACCTTTCATTTCCAGAAACAACTCCATTTACCCTAGCCACAGTATAGCCTGCCCAAAACCAAGGTTTTCTATCAGTATAAATATTTAAACCACCAACAAGAGTTGTATCTCTACTTCCATTGCATTCATGTAAATATTTCAATGATTCCAAAGGAACAGTATCTGCACCGCTTATAATTTCAAGACCTGGTCCAAACTTAAAATATGCTATATCCATCTTACTCACATATTATCACCAATAAGTAGTAATTTATAAACTTTGCTGCCAATAGCAATTATAGGAATAGCTAAAATTAGGTCATAAATCAAATAAAAAAGAATATAATAAAATTAAAAGTTCTTAGGCTGCATCAGGTTTAGGCATTTCAGCTGTAGGCATTAATTCTGCTAAGGCTTCTCTAACAACTTTAGTATAACCAACATAACTATCATCTAATCTTTCAGCCTCAAAACAATGCCATCTTATAAAATCAGGATTTTTTGGACCACTTAAAACAAGTTCAGCTCTAGCAAGCACATAATGTGCCTCTGCGCTCTCAGCATGATCTAATGACGCATTTGCAATAACTTTTTCATCAACAGCTAAAGCATAATTTAAATCGCTTGAGGAAAGACCTCCATCTGTAGCTAATAACTCCCTTCTTACTTCTGTTCCCATAGTTATGTATCTAGGAGCTAATCTGCCAGCCTCATATAAATGATACCTTACAAAATCAAGATTCTCTAGACCATTTTGCTCAAATTCTGCTCTTGCAACTAAATAATGAGCTTCTGCACAATTGTCATCAACAGCTAAAGCAGCTAAAGCATTGCTCCTAGCAACTGACAAACTTTTTGTACTTCCATTAAGCCCCCTAGTTGCCCTATGTAAACAACCCCCAACATATAATTTATGAGTAATAACTGGAGCAACTCTCCCATCATATAATCTTAGTAAATCATCTCTAAAAAAAACATCTGCACTCTCTAGAGCTTTCCTTAAATCTATTGGATCTAAAGCAGGCCCATTATTCCTTGTAGAAGTATAATTATCAACTAAGGCATCCAAATGTCTGTCTATTTTCTTTTCATCATCAAATCTAACTGCCCCGCTTGCTGTATGTAAATAAGAAAGACCATAAGGTGAACTTCCAACTGCAAAAGCACCCATCTTTGAAGAAGGCCTTACTTCCATTGATAAAAAATATAATCTGCCAGCATCTAAACCACCAGCTACTCTTTCTACAGCAACAGACACTCTTGGAGAACCAGGCCCATCAGAAGGAACATATTCAAATTCTGATCTATCAACTGAAATAACTCTTCTACCTCTAAAAGTCCAATTTCTAACACCTAATATAGAATCTAAAAATGTTGGTTTTACTTTTTCTGAACTTTCTAAAAGTTTTAATTCTGCCATTTTAATTATTGATATAAGATAAAGTTTATAAATCTTACTATTGTGACCACTTATAAGTAATAATAAGAAAGGATTTAAGGCAGCCCTTTAGTGCAAAAACAAAATGATTGATTATGATAGAAACTATTTGGAGTTAATGGGTCTTGATGAAATTGGTATTATAACTGGAAGCAGCAGTCTGCCATCAAAAGCAATTCCAGAAGTTCTAAGACAAATGAGAAGACCTTTAGCATTGGCATTACATCCAGACAGATTCAAAGATGATCCTCCAGAAACACGAAGAAGAGCAGAAAGCACACTAGCACTACTATTTGGTTTCTTAGAAGAAGTATCAACAGAAACAGCCTGGGCACAATACAGAAGAGAAAGATTTGCTGTTCTACAAAGAAGGGGCAGAGTAATGCCAAGAGAGGTAGCATATGCAAAAAGAATAGAAGATTTAGAAAGAACAATAAAAGATCTAAAAAAAGAAGTAGATAGCAGAGATGATTACATTAGTGGTAGTGCATCCAAACATGAACTAGGAGTATTAAAGTTAAGGATAAGAGATTTAGAAGATGAAAAGACAAAATACCAATTAGAAATAGCAAGCATAAGAAGCATTCATCAAATAGAATTAAGAGCAGCAGAAGACCTAATAAGAAGAACAGGAAAAGAATTACACAGGGCCAGACTAGAAATAGATGAATTAGCTGAAAAAGTAAAAACATACAAAAGAGGTAGTGCAAATGAAGCAGGTCTTTCCTCTTTAGTAGATGAACTAGCAGAACTTAGAGTCATTGTTAGAAAAACAAGCAATGAACATTATGGAAGATTAGTAGAACAAATAAGATTGGGGAACACAAGAGAAGCGAGAGAAACCCTAGAAAAACAATTCCAAGATTATGATACAACAAGAGAAATGCTCATTTTAGGATTATATGAAGATGCAATAAAAAATGAAGGAAGTGATCCAGAAAGAGCCTTAGAAGACTTCAAAAGAATTTTAACTATGGATGAAAGACATATTGCCTCATTTTTAGGTGCTGCAAGAACAGCTATAGAAACAAATGATCTACAAACTGCCAAATCGTACGCTGAAGAAGCATTAAAACTAAACCCAGACTCAGCAGATGCACATTATTTAGGAGCACTCGCTGCATTTAGAGAACATGGTAAAGAAGTAAGAGACTACGTAAGATGGCATTTATATGAAGCTGGTGTAAGAGATCCTAGATATATAACAAAAGCAAGAAGCATAAGAGAATCACTTTTAGAAGAAGGAATAGACAAAGAAAGAATACTAGCACTAGATCAAAAAACAATAGCAATGGATGCTTTGCAAAGAAATCCAAACTCAGCTGAAGTTTATTATTTAATCGCAGCTGCACAAATTAAAATAGATCCTAAAGAAGAAGATTTCATAAGGTGGTATAGTTGGAAAGCCGAACAACTTGATCCTGCTTATACAGATAAAACAAAACCAATTAGAAGCGCTTTAGGAAAAGAACTCGCCTAATCCTTTTTGGTTTGCATTTTTATTTTCTTCTTTATATTTAGCTAAAGCATTACTTACCCTCTCTAAATTAAAATCATGTTTTTCAACTAAAACTTCTCTAACTTTATCATCATCCACTTTATCCCATTTCAATTTAACTTTTTTATCAACAGGTAAATCAACAAATACATCATAAACCTCTTTCCAATCAAAATCAACATTTAATTCTTTAAACATTTTGTCAAAGTCCTTTTCATTTTTATAATCTTGAACAAGTTTCAAAGCTTTTTTAGGACCATATCCTTTCACTCCGCCAATATTAAAATCTGTTCCAGTTAATATTCCTAAAGCAATCAACTGTTCATGATTTATTTTTAACTCTTTCAAAACTTCTTTTAATTCTAGAAGTTCTAAAAATGTGAAAACAATTTTACTGCCAGGCAATCTCCTCTTCTGACTCAAAGTTAAATTCCTAATTAATTGGGGTGCACCAAACAATAAAGCATCATAATCTTGAGATGCTGCAAAATAAACTAATCCAATTTTATCGAAACTTTTAGTTGTTTTTACGTTTTTATATTTATGTTGTAACTCTCGTGCATCTATGTCTTCCGTTGTCCCGATGTAAAACTTTTTCCTATTCCGCTTTGTGTCTATACAAAGAAGTACATAAGTACTATACATTTTCTAATTTCATTTAAGCCATTGTCAGCCAAAAGTTTCTCATTTTGGCTGACCCGCCAAAATAACGAGTCTTCGAGTTTTTGGCGGGAACTACCCCCGCACAGAGACTATATTTTAACAAAACTAAGGACAAATTTGTAATTGAGAACTTAACTTATATCTCCAGCTCCGCAACTACCGGCAAGTGATCCGAAATTGTAACCTCCGGCACAGTCAGTTTTTTAAGTTCAAACTGTGAGGAAGTAAATATATAGTCAATCAAAAACCCCCGAGGCGCTATTTTGTGAATTTTCGGATGCGTTGTTTGGACAACCCCAGAACCTGTCATCAAATTGTTGCAAACCTCGGAAACAATTTCTGCAGTCCTGCTCTGCGGAATCGCATTCATATCCACTCCCAAAATGAAAGGTTCATTCAAACCTTTCAAATAATCGGCGACTTTTTTTGCTTGCCCCGTCGTCGTTTCCGTATCGGCAGGCGGCGCAGTCCAAGCTCCATGCCAGCTCATGGCGTGGATATTTACTTCGCCTGCTTTAACAATCAAATCCAAAAGGTGTCTTGAAACATACGGCCAAACTTCTTGCCCGTGATCCATTTCGTCAACCGTCAGAGGCCTAAATTTATTAAGGACAACGACACTACTG
>CAYJQZ010000054.1:0-5545 GCA_964372555.1 Candidatus Woesearchaeota archaeon
AGGGGCGAGGCCCCTAATAAATATTCCTAGAAACAAGATTCAGGACAGAGCCTATTCGTCTGGACTTGAATTTATAGTTGTTATATTATTTCTAAAGTCTGGATAATAGTCGTCTTCTAGCATTTTTACTAACATTCTTAAACTACTTATCATTACTTCAGGCAATAGGTTAATATTTCTGTTTATTACTCTTGTTTTGACATTGCCCATTTCATCTTGCAAAAAACTTATAGCTACTGCAAGCCTTCCTATTTCTTTTTCATTTTCGGCCATGGTCCCAACCCCATTTTTTTACATTCTTCATCCATTAATCTTTCCATTTCTTTTATATCTTTTGAAGCCAATTTATTATAATTCATTTTTTCTTGGTTTTCCATTTTTCCAACCCTAACATTTCAAATATCCAATTGTAATCTT
Source organism: Candidatus Woesearchaeota archaeon (assembly GCA_964372555.1). Lineage (GTDB taxonomy): Archaea > Nanobdellota > Nanobdellia > SCGC-AAA011-G17 > GW2011-AR18 > CAYJQZ01. The sequence goes on from CAYJQZ010000054.1 coordinate 418, forward strand.
CTATGTTGCTTTTAGATAAATTGTCTTTTTTAGTGTCTTTTATATATAATATACTAATACTTCAAAGTTTATATAACTTTCCTAGAAATTTCTTAAAATCTTTCAAAAAGTTTATTAATGATTCATTTTTATTTTTTGTAAATATTTAAATTTCTTAAATCAAAGCAATAATTAGCGCTCCTAAAATTACAGATAAGATTACATAAATATTGAATTTCTTGTGTGCTTCCGGTAATAAATCACTTGCCCCAACATATAAAAAAGTTCCTGCTGTAAATGCTAAAATTATTGGCAAGGCTGACGATGGAAATAAAGGTGCAAGTAAAACTCCTATAGGAGTAAAGAAGGCATCTATTGCTAGCGCAGATAAAGTTTCTTTTTTAGATTTATTCGCAGATTGCATAATTATTACTGTAGAAAAACCTCTTGGAATTTCGTGTACGAGAACTGCGAATGCAATAGCAATACCTAAGATAGGATTAACCATGTAACCTGCAGCTATAGCAAGACCATCTGCTAGACTTTCTGTTGCTATACCTATCATGGCAGGCCAGCCTGTTGGATGAATTTCACATTCGTGTTCACCACATGCATGTATTAAAACTAATTTTTCTATAAGATAAACACCAAAGAAACCAACAGCTATTGCCAAAGGATACATAACTCCTGCTTCTGGCAACATATCAAAAAGTGCTATTGATATCATAGCACCAGATGCAAAGCCAATAAGGTAGCGAATATCTATTCTACTAAATGTTTTTGTGAAAGGTAATAGGCCACCCAATAATGTAGCTATTGATGTAACTAATGAAACAATTAATGCCGCTATTAATCCTTGCATGGGATTTTGATAAGTACAGTGTTAATAAAATTATCGAATAAGTGATAAAAACATTAATAAATCCAAATCTAAGTCTTAATTGCATGCTTAGTGATAAAGAGCAAAAAAAGAAGTTTAAGGAAATAGCAAGCAAGGACCCTGAAAAGTATTATGCTGTTTCTTACTTAAAAGGGGAAGGTTTTATAAGAAATAAATGTGTAAAATGTAATAAATATTTCTGGAGTGTAAAAAAAAATCAAAATGTTTGAGGTGCTGCGGTGTGTTCGGGTGGTGTTAGATTCATAGGAAATACTCCAGCTAAAAATAAATTAAGCTATCTAGATGTTTGGAAGGAATTTTCTTCAATGTTCAAGAAATATAATTATGCAGCTATAGACAGATATCCTGTTGTTGCTAGGTGGAATCCTACTACTGATTTTACAATTGCTAGTATAAGTGCGTTTCAACCCTTTGTAGTTTCTGGAGAAGTTAAGCCACCTGCAAATCCTTTAACAATTCCACAATTTTGTTTGAGGTTTGGAGATATAGATAATGTTGGGATTACTGGGAGCCATATGACTGGTTTTGTAATGATTGGGCAACATCAATTTGTAAAACCACATGAATGGAATCAGAATAAAGTTTTTGGTGAAATTCATACTTGGTTAAAGAAAGGATTAGGTTTACCAAATGAAGAAATTATTTTTCATGAAGATGCTTGGGCTGGCGGTGGAAACTTTGGGCCTTGTATGGAATTTTTTTCAAGAGGAGTAGAAATAGGAAATCAAGTTTATATGATGTATGAACAAACTAACTCTGGGAATAAAGAACTAAATATCAAAGTTTTAGATATGGGAATGGGACAAGAAAGATGTGCTTGGTTTAGTCAAGGTTGTGCTACAATTTATGATGCTACTTTTCCCAGAGTTATGAAAACTCTTTATGATGTTTCTAGTTTACATACAGATGAAAAATTTATGGCAAAATTTATTCCTTATGCTGGATACTTGAATGTTGATGAAGTTGAAGATTTGGATAAGGCTTGGAATGATGTTGCTAAGAAAGTTGGAGTTGAAGTTAATAGTTTAAAGAAAAAAATATTACCTTTAAGTGCTTTGTATTCTATAGGAGAACATTCAAGAGCGCTGTTGGTTGCTTTGAATGATGGTGGCTTGCCTTCTAATGTTGGCGGTGGATATAATTTAAGAATTTTAGCTAGAAGATGCTTTGATTTTATTGAAAAATATAATTGGAATATTAATTTATTTAGTATTTCTCATGAGCATGCTAAAGAATTAAAGTCACAATATCCAGAACTATTAAATAATTTGGATGAGGTAAGAAAAATATTAGATGTTGAGAAAAGCAAATACAATGCAAATAAACAAAAAGCCAAATTAATAATTGATAAAGTTGTTAAAGAAAAACAGAAAATAAATACTGAAAAATTAATTGAATTATATGACAGCAATGGAATAGCTCCTGAATTGGTTGCTAATCAATTAAATCTTAAAGTCCCAGATAACTTTTATGCTTTGGTTGCTTCTAGACATGAGAATAAAGTACAAGAACATCAAACACACAAAGGAGAAGTTTTGAATTTAGAAGGATTGCCAGAGACTAAGGCTTTGTATTATGAAGATTATAGATTGAGTGAATTTAAAGGAGAAGTTTTGAAGGTTATAGGTAATAATGTTGTTCTAGATCAGACGGTATTTTATCCTACCTCTGGTGGTCAGTTGCATGATATTGGTACATTAAATAATTATGATGTTTTAAATGTGTTTAAGCAGGGCAAAGTTATTGTTCATGTTTTAAAAGAAAATCATAAATTAAAAGTTGGAGATGGCGTTGTTGGTAAAATAGATTATAGTAGAAGATTACAATTAGCACAACATCACACTTCTACACATATAGTAAATGCTGCTGCGAGAATTGTTTTAGGCAAACACATAAATCAAGCAGGAGCAAAGAAGACTTTAGAGAAAGCACACATAGATATTACACATTATCAAAGCTTAAGTGAAGAAGAATTAAAAAAAATAGAAGATGAAGCAAATAAAATAATAAAACAAAGTATTCCTGTTAAAAAAAGTTTTATGGCAAGAGAGGAAGCTGAGAAGAAATATGGGTTTGCAATTTATCAGGGAGGAGTTCCTATTGGAAAAGAATTGAGAATTGTTGATATTGTTGGTATAGATGTAGAGGCTTGCGGTGGTACACATTTAGATAATACAAAAGAAGCTGAGCGAATTAAAATATTAAAATCCGCTAAAATTTCTGATAGTATAGCAAGAATTGAATTTGTGGCTGGAAAAAGAGCACAAGAAGAAGAGAACAGGCAGGTGAATGTTGTTAATGAATTATCTGTTTTGTTAAAATGCAAGAAAGAACAGATACCTGGAAGACTGAATGAATTATTTAATATTTGGAAGGATATAGTTAAAAAGAGTAAACATTATGATAAATATGAATTACAAAGTAAAGAAACTTATTCTGGAGATATAATTGAAAAATCTGTTGAGATATTGAAAACTCAGCCAGAGTATTTAGTAAATACAGTTAAGAGATTTATTAAAGAAATAAATGATAAAATTAAGAAATAAATTTATTGTTCTAATGAGCTGCAATCTACAACTCTTGATCTGTTAACTTCTCTATCTTGGCCTACGCCATTATATTGTAATACTGAACATCTAGAGCTAGATCTCTTTCCATTTTCACCAGGTAATCTCATTTCTACTCTGTAGGGTAATGTTTGTCCTCTGCCTCTTGCAGTATATGTTCTGAAGTCCCATGTGTTATCATTGTCTTCATCACAAGTTACCCTAACAACAGAATAAACATCATTTGGATCATTTGGATTAGTACGCAGGCTTCTTTCAGTTCTGCAACTGCCTGATTGAGAATAACCTAAAGATCTTGCAGCAACTTCAGTTCCATCAAGTTCTACAGAAACTCTAACAGTATGTCTTTCTCCGTTACTCATTGGTCCTGCACAAGCACCAACTAAAGCTGCTAGGCCAACATCAATGACTTTATTCATTATGGTTACCATTTTACAGTGGATACAAAAGTATAGAGGAGATTTATATAGTTTTCGGTCATAACTGTTTAAGAAAAGGGGTGTTTTATTAGAGAAATGTTTATAAGTTTTTTATTTATTTTTAGAACGAAACAATGGGGGAATGTAATAAATGACACAGCAACAACCAATATTTATTTTAGCTGAGGGTTCTCAGAGGACTATGGGCAAAGATGCTCAAAGAACCAATATTATGGCAGCCAAATTAGTAGCAGAGACTGTAAGAACTACTTTAGGCCCCAAAGGCATGGATAAAATGTTGGTTGATTCTTTAGGTGATATAATTGTTACAAATGATGGTGTTACAATATTACAAGAGATGCAGATTGAGCATCCTGCTGCTAAGATGATAGTTGAGGTTGCAAAGACGCAGGAGAATGAAGTTGGTGATGGAACTACAACTGCAGTTATACTTGCTGGAGAATTATTAAAGAATGCTGAAAGATTATTGGAAAAGGATATACATCCTACTGTTATAACAAAGGGTTATAGACTAGCTGCTGAGAAGGCACATGAAGTTCTTAATAAGATTGCTGAGGATGTTTCTATTAAAGATCTAGATATTTTGAGAAATATTGCAGTTACAGCAATGACTGGCAAAGGTGCAGAGGTTGCTAAAGAAAATTTAAGTAATTTGATAGTTGAAGCTGTAAAGCATATAGTTGAAGAACAGGACAAACAAATAGTTGTTAATGTGGATTACATAAAGTTAGAGAAAAAAGTTGGCGCCGGTATGGAAGATTCTGAATTAATTGAAGGGATTGTATTAGATAAAGAGAAGGTCCATGCAAACATGCCAAGAAATGTAAAGGATGCAAAGATAGCTTTGCTTGATGTTGCTTTAGAAATAAAAAGTACAGAGGTTGATGCTAAGATACAGATTACAGATCCAACTCAGATGCAGGCATTTATTGACATGGAAGATAGAATGTTAAAGTTAATGGTTGATAAGGTTGTGAAGTCTGGTGCTAATGTTATTTTCTGTCAGAAAGGCATAGATGATTTAGCTCAGCATTATTTAGCTAAGTATGGATTGTATGCTGCTAGAAGAATAAAGAAAAGTGATATGGAAAAATTAGCTAGAGCTACTGGTGCTAATGTTATTAGTAATCTAGATGATTTTAATCTTAAGGATTTAGGTTATGCTGCTTTAGTTGAAGAGAAGAAATTTGGTGATGAGGAAATGACTTATGTTACTGGCTGCAAAAAAGCCAAGGCTGTTA
>CAYJQZ010000055.1:0-5454 GCA_964372555.1 Candidatus Woesearchaeota archaeon
GAAAGATATAATAAGCGCAGTTTCTGGTGGTAAGGTTGGAGGAAAAATTGTTTTAGATTTAAACAAAGAAGAAGAAGATTATGAAGGCGGAGCAACAGACATTCCAGTAGCTATTTCAAACAGAACAGGACAAATAACATTGCTTCAGATGGATGGTGAAGTTTCAAAAGATGAATTGAAGAAGGCTTTAGAGTTAGCGAAAAAAGGCTGTGAGATGATAAAGGAAATACAGGTTAATGCTTTAAAGGCGAGATATGTTGGTGGTTCAAATGAGTAATCTTACTAAAGAATATATTTTGGATTTACTAAGCAAGAATTTTAGATTAGATGAAAGAAAGTTTGATGAACATAGAAAGATCAGTGTTGAATATGGTATTTCTTCTAAAAGCGCAGAAGGTTCTGCTAGAGTTAGAATTGGTGAGACTGAAGTTTTAGCAGGAGTTAAAATGGATGTTGGTGAACCTTATGCTGATAATCCTGATGAGGGGACAATAATTGTTAATGCTGAGTTGTTGCCTTTGAGCAGTCCTGAGTTTGAATCTGGTCCTCCAAGAATAGAGGCAATAGAATTGTCTAGGGTTATAGATAGGGCAATAAGAGAAGGCAAGGCATTGAATTTTAAGAAATTGTGCATTAAAAAGGGAGAGGCGATGTGGACAGTTTTGATTGATATTTATCCTGTAAACGATGCAGGTAATTTATTTGATGCGTCTGCTTTGGCTGCAATGGCTGCTTTGAAAGATGCTAAATTCCCTAAGTTAAATGAAAATAATAAGGTTAATTATAAAGAGAGTACAAACCAAAAATTACCATTAGAAAAATTGCCAATATCTTGTACTGTTTTCAAAATAGGAAATTTTTTCATAGTAGATCCTAATAATGAAGAAGAGAGCGTTGTTGATGCAAGGTTAAACGTTGGTGTTTTAGAGGATGGCACTCTTTGTTCATTACAGAAGGGCGGGGATGCTGGATTAAGTTCAGAAGACATTGAAAAGATGGTTGATATTGCTATTAAGAAAACTAAAGAGCTGAGGAAAGCACTATGAAAGAACTAACTAAATATGAAAGGGCAAGATTGATTGGAGCAAGAGCATTGCAGATATCAATGGGCGCCCCATTGTTGTTGGATTTGAAAGAAGAAGATTTGGAAAAGATAAATTATAATCCCATAGAAATTGCTAAGATGGAACTTGAAAAGGGAATATTGCCAATAACTATAAGAAGGCCAATGCCTAAAAAAGCTGAGTAAAGCTTTTATAGCTATTTCTTACTTTATTTTTGTGATAATACAAGAAGTAAAATTAAGCAGGGGGTTTTTGTTTTTCAAAGAAGAAGTTGTAATTGTGACTAATGATGGAAAGATTTCTTTGAAAGAGACGTGGGATCAATATTTAGTTAAAAAAATAAATGAAAAGTTAAAAGGTTTTAAGATTGAGAGTGGAAATGATTTTACAAGATTAAAAGAGGCTTTAACTGATTTTGGAAATGATAAATATAGTGCAATAGAAATGGCATTAGTTAACCACATAAAGAATTTTTGGAGATTTTTTAATCCTGGGGCTGTTCAGGTTCCCAGACCAATGAGTATTGTTTTTAGAAAAGATATAGGTATTAAGGAGTTTGTTGTTTTTTCTTTGAATGCAAAAAACTTTGAGGGTGCACTTAATGCAAATAGAAGTATTTCTGATTATTTAGCTAAGAAAATAAAGGATCAAGAGGAAATGAAAGAAGAGAATATACTTATGTTAATTAAAGAGGCAATAGACAGAGAGCATGAGTTGGCTGATTTTGAGTTAAGAATCGGTGTTGTTTTTAATAATTATTCTAATGGCAAGTATAATTATACTAAAGGCAGTTTAGATAATAATAAACAATTTGATTTTGTTTCTAAATTAATTGAGAAATATGATGTTTGCTATGTTGAGAATCCGTTTAGAGAGGATGATCTAGATTCTTATAAAAAATTATTAGATAAGTATTCTAAGAAATGTTTGGTTTGTATTAATTCCAAGATAAATGAATATACAGAATCAGTAAAGAAAAAAGCTGTTAACATTGTTTTTGCTAAATTTGAAGACGTGCCGAGTTTTAAGGCTGAGCTAGATTTTTTTAAAGATAATAAAATTCATACAGTTGTTGAGGGTGTGCGGGACATAATGGATATTGTTGTTGGTCTTGGAATTCCATTAGTAAAATTAACAGATGATGACAAAGGCAATTTTGCTGCTAAAAGGCTTGTTGAAATTGCTGATGAAATAATTGCGTTTAAGAAGAAAACGTAAGGTATATAAATGACTATTCTAAGCTATATATTATAAAAAAGAGAGGTGTTATGAATGGCTGGAACTGAAGGCTTAGTTGCTACAGGTAATTTATTCTTACAACCGTTATACCAATTATGGCAAGATTTTATTTCAATATTTCCTGCGATAGTTGTAGCTTTATTACTGTTAGTTTTAGGCTACTTTATTGGTTGGGTAATCAGTCATGTTATAAAATGGTTATTAATTAAAGCAGGTTTGGATACTGTAATTAAAAAGGCAGGTTTAACAAAAGAAGTAGGACATACGCACGTTCCTAATTTGTTAGGCGAGCTAGTTAAATGGTTTGTATTTGTGATATTCTTACAGGTTGCTGTTGATGTATTAAATTTAAGTACATTGAGTGGTTTACTAGATGACTTTGTTAGATGGTTACCACATGTATTGATTGCTGTTATAATCTTCTTTGCAGGTGTTGCTTTAGCTCACTATGTAGACATGAAGATTAGAGAGCATACAAAGATGAGAGGCATGCTTATTGCAAGTGGTGCAATAAAAGTAGTAATCTTATACATTGTTTTAGTAATAGGTCTAGAACGGATTGGTGTAAATGCAAGCATACTTGAAAATGCATTCTTAATATTGTTAGGTGCGTTGGGCTTAGGATTTGCTTTGGCAATGGGTATTGGTCTTGGTTTAGGACTAAGAGACCATGCTGAGGATTTCTGGAACAATGTAAGGAAGAACTTTTAAGTTCTTTTTTCTTTTTTCTTTATTATAGTAATCTTTATAAAGATCTTATTTTCTTATAACTTTAAAGCCAATATTGCTGAGGCAAAAAACATGCAAGTGTTCTCAGTGATTAAAGCTAAATGGATTAAAATGGCAGAAACAGAACAATATTTAGTACCAGTTGATGAATACTTGAAGGTTGGATTACATATAGGTACTAAGTTTAGAACAAAGGCAATGGAGCAGTTTATTTATAAGATAAGGCCTGATGGTTTAAGTGTTCTTAATGTTCAGAAGATTAATGAGAGGATAGAAGTTGCAGGTAAATTATTATCTTATTACAAGCCAGAGGACATAGTAATTGTTTGCAGAAGAGAAAATGGATGGAGCGCAATAGGGGCATTTTCTAAGGTTACAGGTATAAGAGCATATTCTGGAAGATACTTACCAGGGATTTTAACAAATACAAATCTTGAGAACTTTATAGAAGCTAAGTTGATATTAGTTGGAGATCCTTTCCCAGATAAGAATATAGTTGATGATGCAGCAAGAATAGGAATACCTGTTATTGCTTTATGTGACACAAATAATGAATTAGCAAACGTTGATTTGGTTATTCCTTGTAATAATAAGGGTAAAAAGAGTCTTGGTTTGATATTCTGGTTATTAGCTAGGGATTATTTAAAATTAAGGGGTTTAATAAATGATTACAAGGAATTCACAGCTAAATTAGAAGATTTTAGCCCAGACTAGGGTTTTCCAAAAGGTTTATAAATTTCTATGATTTGCCTTAATTGGTCGCCAAATGGTATTAAATGATAAGATGACTGTTATGCAGGTCAGACCAAATTATTCTATAGTTTATCAGTTTAAACCTCTACTTAGGATTGATAGAAGGCATGTTAAGACACAAAAACACTTTACTGATTTTATAAAAGAAACATCAACTAACTGGAAAGATGGTGATTATTTTTTAAAGACGCCTAAAGGTACTTTTGCTTATTTTAACTTAAATGGCACAAGAGTAAAGTTAATTAAAAAGTCTAAGACTGGCAGGGATTATCTTTGCTGGCAATTCTTTGGTCCTGCTAATTGTGGAATAAAAAGCAATGGCAACGGAAGAAGATTAAGACGATAAAATTTCTGAATTTTTTAGTAAAGTTTATAAATACTGATACTTGTAGATAGTAAAAAGGGATGTGATGATGAGAAGAGCTAAGATAATTGGTTTTATTTCTATTAAAGGCGGTGTTGGCAAAACAACTACAGTTGCTAACTTAGGTTTTATACTCGCTAAGGATTTTCAGAAGAAAGTATTGGTTGTTGATGGGAATTTTTCTGGACCTAATTTAGCTTTGCATTTTGGATTTACTAAACCAGCACATACATTGCATGATGTTTTGGATGGGAAGGTTGGATTACAAAAAGCAATTTATGAACATGGTTCTGGTTTACATATTTTGCCTGCTTCCTTATTAGGAAATAATGTAGATGTAAGCAAGTTTCATCAATATATTGCTTCTTTAAGGGGATTTTATGATTTAATTTTAATAGACTCTAGTCCTACTTTGAATAATGAAATGCTTGCTACAATAATGGCAGCTGATGAATTATTTGTATTGGCTACACCAGATTATGTTACCTTGGCTAGCACATTGCATGCAGTTAAAGTTGCAAGGCAGAGAAGAACTTATATTTCTGGAATAATAATAAATAAAATAAGAGGAAAGAAGTTTGAGTTGAAGTTAGAAGACATACAAGATGCTACTAAAATTCCTATAGTGAGTGTTTTGGACGATGATGAAGCTGTTATGAAATCATTGGCAAACGGCAAGCCTGTATCTTCTTTGTATGGTGCTAGTGATGTTTCTATTGGGTATAAAAAGTTAGCAGCTGCTTTGGTTGGAGAAAGATATATGGATAAAAGACTAAAGAGCAGATTTAAAACTTTATTTAATAAGAAGTTAAGCCAAGATGAAATAAATAGAGCAATAGTTATGGTTAGTCATTACTAATTTATTCTTCAGGTTTTCTGCTTATTGTTGTTATATCCCCCTTGAAGTCTTGACGATAGCTATCTTCTAGTATTTTTAGGAAGGTCCTTAGTTGAATCATTAGCACTTCTTTAGGCATATTTATGTCTGCGCCTTTGAATTTAGGAATAAATTCTCAATTTTCTTCAATAGTTTTATTTTTAATCCAAACTCACCCACTTTTTCCATTTTGCTACTCCTCAAACATTTTATCTAATTCTTTTAACCATTTAATGTCTTCTTTTGTTGCTGGTCTTCCTTTTGGTATTGGCATTGTTACTTTTGTTATAATCTTCTGTGCTTTTCTTTTCACAATGTATTTTAAGATATCTTTCTTCATAAGTTTTGTTGTAAAAAATCCGAAAATCTTTTGGAAATTATGAAAGAAATTTATGTGGCAGCTTTAGTTTCTTCTTTCTTTGGCATTA
>CAYJQZ010000056.1:0-5332 GCA_964372555.1 Candidatus Woesearchaeota archaeon
TTCTGCTTCTAGGAACATTGCTCATATCGCTTAATTCACCAGCAGTAGCAGAGCCCTTGCTTAGCAAAGCAGTCCATACCTTAGCCTCATAAATATTAAGATTGAAGGTAGTTCTTAATTTCTTGATTAAATCGTCTCTGACTATCATTTTATGACCACCATAAAGTAACACAAACCATATTTAAACCTTTCGTTTGTTATCACTAAACAGGCAATAATAATAGTAATAATAAAAGGCCATAAAGCTGGTTTTTAGCCATTACAGCGCAACCTTAAAAAACAGCAATAATAACCAAAAAATGTGAAGCACAACCTATCAGTTACACTGTTGATTATTTTACTATTTTTAGCATCTCACTTCATAGGATTATTTGTAATAGAAAAGTACCTGCCACAAGAAAAAAACCTTCCTTTCAATATAGAGAAACCAAGGCTAGAAGAAGAAACTTCATACATTCCTATATTCATAGCAATTATTGTTGCAACAATAGTGGCTTTAATTCTTATAAAATTAGGCGCACTTAGATTATGGAAGACATGGTATTTTTTTAGCATATTTGTAACATTGTTGATATCATTCGCTGCATTTACTCCAGAAATAATAGCGCTAGTAATGGCTGTTGCATTTGCTCTATTAAAAACATTCAAAGGGAATTTCATAATTCATAATTTCACAGAAGTTTTTATTTATGGAGGTTTAGCAGCAATATTCGTTCCAATATTAAATGTATATTCAATAATTATCTTGTTAATATTAATTTCTATATATGATGTTATAGCCGTTTGGAAAACAAAGCACATGGTTTCAATGGCAGAATTCCAAACAAAAGCAAAATTATTTGCAGGCATTTCAATACCATATCAACCAAAAATAGAAATTGCCACTAAAAAAATAAAGCAGCAAAAACAAGCAGTAACTCATGCAATACTTGGCGGCGGAGATATAGCATTCCCTCTTATGTTCTCAGGAGTAATACTAAAAACATTTGGTTTTACTCAAGCAATAATAACTTCATTAACAGCAGCAATAGCACTACTAGTCTTGTTTTTCATAGCAGAAAAAAAGAAATTTTATCCTGCCATGCCATTTGTTACTGCAGGAAGTTTAATTGGTTATTTAATTATTTTATATTTACTTTGACCAAGCATATACTGTAAGTACGCTTGGATTTGCAACATAAACTTTTGGATCCATGCCAGAAACATCAGGAGAACTTAATGTTATTGTTCTTGTATAAATATCCCTATCATTGGGTAAAACATTATTTCTAAAGTTATTTTCTCTTTCATTTAAGATGACACCTTCAACATCAGGAAAATAATTGCAGTTAACTATAATTCCATCAATATCTAATTTGCAAATCTTCAAACCATAATTCCATGGATGTGCTGCAGCCGGAGAAGACAAGAAGTTTATATGCTCTCTTGCTTTAACAACGCTTCCATTTAAAACAGATTCTCTAAATTCTGGATTATTTTGCATTTCTTTTAAAAATGAGTTTGTAGTTTGTTTCAAATCTGGCGGTAGTCTAGATGTTTCTCTAGGTTTAGTTGGAAGTATAGCAATAACAAATCCAAGAATTATAACTATAGCTATTATCGCTTCCATTATTCTTAAAAAACCTTTTTTATTCATCACCATATTTCCATCCTCACTGTAACAGGAAGCCTAGTTCCATCATCTGTAAGTATAAAAGTATTAAATTGTCTTACAAACACATTGGCATTTATAGGAGCACCAATACCGCCAGGAAACTCTATTGGTTCAAAAGCAGGAACAGCGCCATCAGGAGGTAAATTCTGTATAGTTAAACGAAATTCTTTTGATTTAGGAAATTCCCATTTTTCTTTTAAGCAATCATATCCAACACTACAACTACTTCCATCAATTGTTGTTTCACTTAATCCTAAAAAAGAAATTAAATCAATCCCACTTACACTTTCAGTTAAACCAAGCTCATAAATTACTTTGCATTGAGATGCAACACTATCACTGTAAGGCCAGTTAGAATCTCCAGCAGCATAACACGATTCTATCGCACCTTCCTTTGGAGCAAGATCTCCCTTATAAAAATTAATATCTTTAGAGGAACCAACTACTAAATACTTTGTTTTTCTTGGCTTGCTAGTATCACGATCACCAAAACTAATTGGATCTTCTAATTTAACAGGAATTATCAAAGTTTTTTCATCTAAGTTATAATTTATTTGATTATCTCTTTCAGAATCTTTGTATATTTCCCTTGCGTCTCCAACTCTGATTAATCCTGGACCACATTCCCTAGCATGTCCTCCACCACAATCCTCTAACGGATTTTCATCAACGCCAAAACCACTTGGTGCATCATCGCCATCATCTCTTGCAATGTAATATGTTTCAATTTGATCTCTATCTTTATCTCCAATGAAATTAGTTAAAGTTTCATAAGAAACAACGCGACAACCTTCCGGACAAGAAACATCTATTTGATTGTTGCTTAATCTAACAATAGCTCTTCTAGAATAAGTCTCGTTTGCAGGATAAACAAAAACAGGAACAATAGTCATTTCCCAAGAAACATCTTTGTTAAAACCATTATCAACAATATCTAAAAGTGTTTGTGAATTATAAACTGGCCTTATTCCGGGTTTAAACAAAACAAAAATAAGAGTTATACTTATTATAAATAATCCAACACCAATTATCCAATCTATTTCGTGTCCAATACCTCTTTTATTTAGCATCAATCTCTCTTTAGTATAAACCTTGCAGGTATTAATAAAATTAGTGCTTCTGCTGTATTAAATATGCCTATGGCAGTAGTTATTAACAGATAGCCCACAATTACCATAATTAAAGAATGTTTGAAGCCAGATTTGTAATCTCCTTCAGCAAACTTACCAAGCATTAAACCAGCAAATAATCCCTGAACAACTATTGTAGCTATGAAAATTGGACCAAACTCAAGTGTACTTCCAGCACCCAAACCACCAATACCAATTGTACCTAAGCCCTGTCCAACCTCTCCACCAACAGCACTTAACTGTGGTATTAAATAAACTTGCATGACTATCATTATAAGTACAAAAAAGAAATAAATTATGTAGCCTTGGATTGTTTGTGTGTAAGAATTACTTTTCCTCTCTTCTTTAACTTTTTTAATTTCAAATACAGATTGTGTTACTGCATCTAACACTGAACCCATATCACCACCACTTTTTTCTGCTTCAATAACAATAGCAACAGCTCTTTTTATCACAGGATTTTTTGTATCATTTGCAAATATTGTTAAAGCATCATGCAATGGATAACCCCACTCTATCTGATGTGATAATTTTTTTACATATGGAGTAAGAGCACCCAAGTTAACATTTGATACATGGATTATTGCTTGCGGTATACTCACACCAGATCTTACGGTTTCTACTAAAGACCTTACAAACTCTAAGAATTTTAACTCTAATTCTTTCTGTCTTTTATTTTCTTCTAAAAAATCTAATATAAATGTGATGCTGCCAATTAGCACACCAATAACTAATATTGGTCCAAAGTACCATTCTTTTGGTTCTATCTTAGAAAAATTAAAAAATAATACAAAATTGATTATTACTATTAAAAAGCCAATTCCCAAACCAATGTGGTGTTTTAATTTTAATTCCATTATGTACCCTTTTGTGATATAGTTATGAAAACCATAAATCCAATGTTAAGCAAAGGCAATCCAATAAGTATGCCCATCCAAGCAAGCAAACTAACACCTATACCAGCAACAGTTCCGCCTATTGAATTTATTATTGCAAGTGTTATGAGCAACATCAAAGGAGAGGCAATTAATATTGCAGTATAAATCTCAGAATAAGTAGCTAAAGCCTCAACTTGTTTTCTTCTGTCTAATTTATAGGTATTCAATGATTCATCTGCTTTTTCTTTTAAATAACCTCTTAGATCTCCGCCAGTTTCTATAGTAGAGATCATTCCGTTCAATAATTCTTTTAATTCGGGATTCGGAGTAGTAGTTGCAACATTCTTCAAAGCATTTGTTAGATTATATCCAAATAGATTAACATAGTTTAATATTTTCTTTACTTCTTTTCTTAGTTCAGGGTATTCATCAGAATCCGCAATTAATTGAAATATGCTTATTGGTTGTGCCCCGCTGCCAGCAACAGCGCTCATATGAACTAAAGCAAAAGGCAATTCTAGTTTTATACTTTTATTCTTTCCGCCTATCAAACTAGCCGGATAAAAGTAAAATCCAAGGAAGGTAAATATCATTCCAGCAAAAGATAATAAAATAATTGTCACAATATTAAGCTGAAATGCAAAATTCAAAACTAAAAAAAATAAAAAGATTAAGGGAAAAGAAACCAAAGTAAAAAACAGCATCATACTTATATAAGTTCTAGAAAGTAGTTCCATCTCAACCATCTTAAAATGGCTAAACATTGGAGCAAAAAATCTAGGATAATTTTTTACAAAAGAATCAGCATATTTCTTCATAAATTTATTTGCTACAACACCAACTTGACTAGGCTGATAGATATTATAGTCTTGCTTAACAATGGAGACATTTGTTTTTCCCTTGCTTTTCTCTTTTTGTATTTTTACAAAAATCTTTAATTCATCTTTACTTATGCTTAATTCTTTTATAAATTTCTTCTTTTCTTCTTTTGTCAATTTTTTAAATTTTGTAGATTGAAATTCAGGGATTTCAACTCTTTCAGGTGTAGCAGAAGAAAGAGTTTCTCTAGTTCTTGGTAAAACAATTTGAGGTTTAGGAAGTGTTTTTGGCACAGGCAATTTAGCAACAGCTTTAACTTGCGATTTAACTGTAGGGTTGATTAGCCTATAGATTTTAGCCTCTTCATTTTCTATTTTGCTGATTGTCTCTTTTTTCTTTAAAATTAAATCATTGATATTCTTTCTCTGATCCTGTGTCAAAGACTTTATCTGTTTAAGAACATTTAATTGATTATTTATAGCTCCAAGTTCCTCTACATAAGCGAGGATATTTTTAGCGCTATTAACAATTTCACCTGGCATTTTTCTCTTGTTCAACTAGTTTATTTATTGCAGCAAGCAGATACAAAAATTGATTCCTAAAATTTTTAGCATAAACTTCATATTGTTCTAAATCCTCTTTTCTAGCGCCCTTTCCTTTCTCTAAAATTATATCATAATTTCCAGCAACCTCTAAAAGTATTTCTGCATTTTGTTTAAGTAATGTTATGCTCATATTATACCAAACCTCTTTAGAATAGTTTCTGGAGACTTATAATATTCTTGTATAATTACTTGTACGTGTTTAAAAGCATTTATTGCTGTTTTATATAAGTGTTTAATGAATATTGT
>CAYJQZ010000057.1:0-5331 GCA_964372555.1 Candidatus Woesearchaeota archaeon
AAATAAAGCATCATAATCTTGAGATGCTGCAAAATAAACTAATCCAATTTTACATAAATAAGAAACCTGTCCTTCAGCTTCACTTGGTGCTTGAACAACAGGAATTCCTAACGCACTAATTAATCTTTTACTCTCATCAATCATTTCATTATCCAATCTAGTAAACTGCTTACTATATTTATACATCTCATCTAAATCTTCCTCGCTGACTGCCTCTTTATATTTCTGCTCAGCAACAATTTTTCTCTCCCTTCTCTGAAGCTGTTCTTTAAATTTCAACTTTGGGGCTTCACCATCAAAAACATAAACTAATTTTATTCCTTTGCTCATTAAGTTCAAACTTCTAGAAAATAATCCCTGCAAATGAGAAGTTACTCTTCCATTAGAATCCATTAAATGATTTCCGTCTTGTCCCCTTATAGAACTTAAGAATTGATAAAGTGCATTAAATGCATCAATAGCCACACTTTTATTTTTCAAATAGTTAAAATCTATCTCTTTCTTAGGGACAATTCCGCCTAAATCTACACCCATTCAAATCACAAAGTTTTTAATTAACTCATAAATATAAACCTAACTATGGATGAAACAATTGAAAAGTGGAAGACAGCAGGAAAACTAGCAGGTGAAGCTAGAGAATATGGAAGAGACTTATTGAAAGAAGGAGCAAATTTTCTAGAAATAGCTAGAAAAATAGAAGATTTCATCAATAAAAAAGAAGCAAAACCTGGCTTTCCAGTTCAAATTTCTATAAATGATATAGCAGCACACTACACACCATTACCAGACGACACAAATATATTAAAATCTGGAGACGTAGTTAAGCTAGACCTCGGTGTCCATATTGATGGTTATATTGGAGATACAGCACTAACAGTAGAAATCAACACAAACAACAATCAAGATTTAATAAAAGCAAGTAAAAAAGCTTTAGATGAAGCAATTAAATTATGTAAACCTGGAGTAAAGGTCTGTGAAATAGGTGAAACAGTAAATGAGACTATTACTTCATTCGGATTTAAACCTATAAAAAATCTCTCTGGTCATAAAGTTGATCGTTATATTCTCCACAGTTATATATCAATACCAAATTTTAATAATAATGACCAAACAAAACTAGAAGAAGGAATGGTTATAGCAATAGAACCATTTGCAACTACAGGTATTGGCCTAGTAAAAGAGGGAAAACCATCAAGCAACTACAGATTACATAATCCAAAACCAGTACGTGATCCAATAACAAGAGAAATATTAAAGTTTATTCAAGAAGAATTTGTAACATTGCCGTTTGCAAAACGTTATTTAGCTTTAAAATTCCCAATATCAAAAATAAATTTTGCTTTATCAAATCTAGAAAAGTTTGAAATTATTTATCAATATCCACAACTTCTAGAGAAACAGGCAGGTTGTCAAGTATCTCAACATGAACACACAATTTACATAAGTGATACGCCAATAGTCCTAACAAAATAATTATTTGAATTTCTTAACAAATAAAATAAAAAAGACAAAAATAAAAGCTGCAACTAATATATTTATCCCATATCTAAAGAAAAACAAACTAAAAATAAAAGAAATGATAAATAAGAAAATAACTAAGTAACCTAAGAGCTCGTCCATTTTAACCCATGTAACTTAAATGGTCTTTTTCTCTTATTGCTGCACCCCTAGCGGTTCTCAAGTATTCATCTTCTATATCTTCATATCTCTTTATATCTTCAGTAGTTATAGATGGCTTTACTTTTTTCAAAGCATCATTAAAGTTCTTCATATTAACCTGTTTAGCATTCATGTCCTTTCTCAAAGCAAGTATTGCTGCCTCTCTACAAAGTGCCTCAATATCAGATCCAACAAAGCTAGGCGTCTTTTCAGCTAAAACATTTAAATCAACATCTTTAGCCAAAGGCATATCTTTAGTATGTATCTTTAATATCTGCAATCTAGATTTATCTTCTGGCACTGGAACTAATATTATTCTGTCAAATCTGCCAGGCCTTAATAATGCGGGATCGATTATGTCTGGCCTATTTGTTGCACCAATTATAATTACGTCATTCAATTCTTGTAATCCATCTATTTCAGTTAGTAACTGGTTGACCACCCTTTCAGTTACACCTGCATCAAAGCTCCTGCCCCTCCTAGGAGCTATAGCATCTACTTCATCAAAGAATATAATACAAGGACTTGCCTGTCTAGCTCTTTCAAATATCTTCCTTGTTCCCTTCTCGCTCTCTCCAACAAATTTATTTAATAACTCCGGGCCATTAACTAAAATAAAATTTGCCTCACTCTCGTTGGCAACAGCCCTAGCTAAAAGTGTTTTCCCAGTTCCAGGAGGACCATACAATAATATTCCCTTAGGAGCTCTAACTCCCAAGTTCCTAAACACGCTAGGATCCTTCAATGGCCATTCAACAGCTTCCTTCAAATCTTGTTTAACATTTTCTAAACCACCAACATCTTCCCAAGTTGTAGTTGGTCTTTCAATAAAGACTTCTCTCAAAGCACTTGGTCTCACAAACTTCAAAGCTTCTTTAAAGTCAGCCATAAAAATCTGTAACTTTTCTAAAAACTCTGCTGGTATTGGCTCCTCTTTCTTATATCTCATCTCTGGTAACAACCTTCTCAAAACAACCATGGCTGCTTCTTTGCATAAAACTTCTAAATCAGCACCAACAAAACCATGAGTAACTCTAGCTAATTCCTCTAATTTAACATCTTCATTTAAAGGCATATTTCTAGTATGAATCTTTAGAATTTGTAATCTGCTTGCTTGTTTTGGTACACCAATTTCTACCTCTCTATCAAATCTGCCTGGCCTTCTTAATGCAGGATCAATACTATTTGGTCTGTTAGTTGCAGCTATAACAACCACCTTGCCCCTAGATTTCAAACCATCCATTGTTGCTAACAACTGTGCAACAACTCTTCTCTCTACCTCTCCATAACTTTCCTCTCTCTTGCTTGCAATAGCATCTATTTCATCAATAAAAATAATTGCGGGAGCATTTTTCTCTGCCTCTTCAAATATATCTCTAATTCTTTTTTCAGCTTCTCCAACATATTTGGAATTATGTAAGATTAAAAAATTTCTTGTAGCAATAAAATTCTCATAAGGATCAACAGTAAAATCATATAAGGTCTTAGCGCCGGCTATAGATATACTCTTTATCTTACAAGAAACAACCCTAGCTGCGTTTATACTTTTTAAGTCCATAATTTGTGTATTATGACTATTTTTATTCTCATAAAAAATATCCAACTTTAATATTTCATCGTCAATATTTAATTTTGCTAAAGTTTTCCATTCTAAAGAACCATTTTCATTTAAAGTTGCAAATGGTTGATTATGAGAAATAGTTAGTTCATCCCCATCAGAAGTTTTAACAATATAAGATCTTGCTATTAATTTAGTTATATGAGTGATATTACCCACATTTAAGTCAAGATCATTATTTATACAATTAATTTTTATTGGATTACTCAACTTAACAGTTTCCATATTGCTATTATATTCAACTTTGCCATACAATTTGGCTTCATTAAATAAATATTCTGCACTGACAAAACCATCACAAGTTAATATTTCTGTATCTCCCCCAACACACATAACAGAAGGGCCATCTAAATGTATAAAATGAGCAGCGGTTTCATTTGCAACAGCCTTAGCTAAAAGTGTTTTCCCAGTTCCTGGCGGACCATGTAACAAAACTCCTTTAGGCGGATCAATTCCTAATTTCTGGAATAATTCAGGATGCTTCAATGGTAACTCAACCATCTCTCTTATTTTTTTAACTTCATCTTCTAATCCGCCTATATCTTCATACGTTACCTCAACTATTTTCTCTTCTAAAACCTCTACAGCTTTTGGATTAAGTATTACTTCAGTATTTTCTGTAACAACAACTGCCTGTTTAGGTTCAACATTGAGAACTATAAATTTCAATCCAGAAAATCCAAAAATTCCTAAATCTGGTTCAAATAAATCAAATATATCCTCAAATGGCCCGCCCTCCATTGCTCTTCTTCTTCTTCTAGTTCCGCCTAAAGCAACTTGGTCTCCCTTCATCAACGCTCTTCCAAGTAATCCTCTCTTGAATATTATCGAATCTGCTTGTATTGTAACTCCTTTTTGTGCAGGAGCAATTACTATTGATCTTGCCTCTTTAACTTCTGCTCTTCTTACTTTTACAAATTCTCCTAAACTTGTTCTAGCATTTCTTCTAAGAATTCCATCCATACGAATGACTGCTTGTCCAACATCAGTAGGATATGCCCTGTCAACTATTCCAACAGTTTTTCTACTTCCTTCTATCTCAACAATATCTCCTGGCCTTACTCCAATGTCCCTCATAGTTTGGCTATCTATTCTAACTATGCCCTTGTAAGCCTCTTCCTGAAGAGCCTCCATAACCTTCAATTTGGTTTCTTGCCTATCCATCTTATCCCCTTGTACTGTGTTCATCTTGGTTTTTTATAAATATTTCCCCTCACAAAAAACATACTTATTTTTCCTGGGCCATCCAAACTTAATCTTACTAAATCATTAAATTCTTTCTCAAAATCTTTATGAAAGTCTATTAACTCTTTCGGAATTGAAACACAAAAACTATTGCCGACCATTCTTAACTTGACATCAAACTCCCTTGCTTTTAATCTCATAAAGTCTTCATAATCTTTTATATCTCCTGGATGGTATATTATATTACTGCATTTTGGACATTCTAATATTCTTAATTGAAAACCATCTTTAACAGCAAGGTTCTTTCTAGTTCTAGAATTACATTTATTGCATAATACCACATGATCAAATACATCTTGTGCCATTTTCGTATACACTGCAAATATATACAAAAGGTATATAAAGTTTACGCTGGAAAATTATTTATTCTAGAAATCTTCTTGATTTAAATTTTAAATATTCAACATCTAAAGCTCTAGCAAGCACGTTTACTGTTGCCCTTATACCCACACAAGAATGTGCCGCATCAAATAAAGAAATAATAAGATCATCTGGTTCTCTGGGAGTTAAAACTAAACTATCTTCTCTTGCCTCTCCTTCATAAGTGAATACTAAATCATCTCTCCTAATACGCGGATAATAAGATGAAGTGCGTCCAGGAAGATCAATAGTTAGATTAGCTCTTTCTCGATTAGAAGTAGAAACACCTAAATCAGGTATTTCTTCCAAGGGAAATTTTTCAGGCCTTGAACGAAGAGAAATCCAAGTATGATCGAAATCATAATATTCCCCCAAATAACGAATGCCTTGATCAGTTAAAACTTCTGAATGTAATTTTCTTTGTGCGATATAAAGTACAGTTCCTCTTA
>CAYJQZ010000058.1:0-3741 GCA_964372555.1 Candidatus Woesearchaeota archaeon
AAGTTCATCACAAATATCAACTGCCCTTCTACAAAACTCTAATGTTTTATCTCTGCCTATTGGCCCATTTTCAAATCTAGGTAATTCAAATGCTTGAAAAGGATGAAAGGGGCCATAACCATGCGCTGTTACAAAGTCCATTACTTCGGTTCTTTTTGTTCCCAGTCTGGCAGGTGTAGCACAATAAATTAGTTTGCTCATGATAAAGACTCTTTAAAAGTAAGATATAAATTTTATGCAAATTCATTATAACTATTCAGAAAGTATATAAATAAAATTCTAATTCTTTAATTTGTGCGGAGATGCCGGAGTGGCCAAACGGGCTAGAAAGATTTAATAAAAAATCTTGGCAAAGCTAAGGACCTAGTGGCTCAGGCCTACGCAGGTTCGAATCCTGTTCTCCGCATCTTCAATTTTTATTTCTGTTGTTAACAAAGATATTTTTATATAATAATAACAAAAGATTTATTAGGCAGAACAGTAACTGAAATTTATGAAAAAGGAGATATTATTTATTTCTCTAATTGTTTTGGTTATATTAGTGACTAGTTGCACACAAACTAGTATTTCAACTGCGCCTTCTAGTTCAAGACCTTCTTTAGGAGTAAGTAATATTGAATGCCCTTCTATTGATCGTGTAATGAGTGTTTGTAGTGGTAATGAAATACCAGAGAGACTTCAATCTTCACCACATGAAGATACTGGCGGTGTAAGTTGTAGTTACATGGTTATAATCCCACAAGAAGTTCAAGAAATTGGAGTACCATTGGGAATGCCGACTGAGAGGCCTGTTTTGAGTATTGTTGTAAATCCCACAGAAGATAGATTTGCTTCTGAACTTTCTTTTGGTTTTGTTATAGCACCTTTCATAGAAGAAAGCGAGATAATTGGTCGTAACGAAATTGGAATTAAATCTTTACGTGCGAAAGATATACTTGGATTTGCAACAGATCATGAAGTAGTACTAATAACTGAAACTAATGACAATAAAACTTGTAAACCTGAAGAATTACTTGATTTTGGTAGATTAGTTGTTGGTTAGAACTATTTCTTAATAGCTAATTCAAGTCTTGCTTTAAATAAAGATCTTAAAGATAGGGTGGTATGGTACCAAAGGCCCACACTTTCGATCATGTCAAACAACAAATATTCAGCATTGTGGATCACAGGAATTTGTATAGTTGTATTTATTCTGCAAATAATATTTCCAATTATAACGGATATATTCAAACTAACAACATCAGAAGTTATTACACACCCATGGACTTTAATAACAGCAATTTTTCTTCATGGCTCAATAGTTCATTTATTATACAATATGTTTGCTCTTGCATTATTTGGGACTATTCTAGAAAATTATATAGGGACTAAAAGATTTTTATCAATATTTTTCCTATCTGGATTATTAGCTAGTTTAGCTTCTATACCTTTTTATAATGCAGTGCTTGGTGCATCAGGTGCAATATTCGGAATTATAGGTGCACTAGCAGTTTTAAAACCAAAAATGGTGGTATGGATTTATTATATACCAATGCCAATGTTTGTAGTAGCAATTATTTATGCAGCAATAGATATTTTGGGGGTATTTGTTCCAAGTAACGTAGCAAATATAGCCCACTTATCAGGTATTGTTGTAGGCATAGTTTTTGCTTTTATATTAAGAACAAAATACAAAAAACAAGTAACAAAAAAAGAATCAGAAACTATAGATGATAAATCTCTAGAAGAATGGGAAGAAAAATACATGAGATAACTATATAAAATATAATGAACTTATTTTTAAAAGAAAATGGCTAAAAGCAGAACAGTAGTAGGAAAGTACGTATTCTTAGATATTGTAAACTATTCAAAAAATAGAACAGTAGAAGCACAAAGCGATATAATTGATGTTATTAACAAACTAGTTAAAGAATCAGTATCAAACTTTAAAATTGATAAGAAAAATATTATTTTTATTCCTACTGGAGATGGTATGTGCATTGCTTTGCTGGATATACATGATCCATTTGATCTGCATATGCAAGTAGCTTTAAAAATCATGGAAGTATTGCATAAATACAATTCTTCAGAAAAAGATGAAATGAGAAAATTCCAGATCCGTATCGGAATAAATGAAAATACAGATAATCTAATAATAGATATAAATGGAAACAGAAACGTAGCTGGTGCAGGAATAACAGAATCCCAGAGAATAATGGATCAGTGTGATGGTGGGAATATGCTCTTGGGCAGAACTGTTTATAATCATCTGCATCAAAGAGAAAGATACATGAATAAATTCAAAGCATTTCCAGTTACAATAAAACACAATGGAAAACTAGAAGTTTTTCAATATGTTGATACCTCTTTAGAATATATAAATTCAAATGCTCCAAACCACCTAAAGATAATGGATACATTCAGAACAAAGAGTGAACAATTAAAGACAACACTTAGTTCTGTAAAAAACTTTAAAGATTTTATGCATAAAATTAAGAAAGAAAAGTAAGAGAAAACCTTATAAAGAAACATAAAAAACCACAAAGTATGGCAAAAAGAACAGGCCCTACAAATTTAGTATTAAGAAAATTAATAGCAGATCTTAAGAGTTTATCAACTAAAGAAAAAGTAAAATTATGGAGAACTTTGGCTAATTATTTAGAATCTTCTACAAGACAAAGAAGAGAAGTTAATGTCTATAAAATAAATAAATATACAAAAGAAGGCGAAACAGCATTAGTACCAGGTAAAGTATTATCAGAAGGAGAATTAACAAAAAAAGTAACAGTTGCAGCTTATAGATTCTCAGACAAAGCCAAAAACAAAATAAACAAAGTAGGAAAAGCAATAACCATTCACCAACTAATTAAAGATAATCCTAAAGGCAAGAAAGTAAGAATTCTAGGCTAAATACAAAGAAACCTTTAAAAACCCTTTATTTATCCATAGCCCTATGATAATAGATGGAACAAATTTAATCTTAGGACGTTTAGCAGCATATGCAGCAAAGCAAGCACTAGAAGGAGAATTAGTAGCAATACTTAATTGTGAAAAAGTTATTATTACAGGTAATAGAAAATTGCTAATAAAAGAATTCATAGAGAGACAACATAAAGGACACCCATATCATGGTCCATTCTATCCAAAAATGCCAGATAGATTTGTAAAAAGAACAATAAGGGGCATGTTGCCATACAAACAAGAAAGAGGAAGAAAAGCATTCAAGCACATAAAATGTTTTATGGGTGTTCCAGAGCAATATAAAAACCAAAAAGTTGAAACAGTAAAAGGAGCAGATTACTCAAAACTAAAAACTTTGAATTTTATAACAGTTAATGATCTATCAAAAGCAGTTGGTAAGGGTGTAGCTTAAGCATGGCTAAGAAACATATTCAAACAATAGGAAAAAGAAAGAGTGCAATAGCGAAAGCAGTATTACAACCAGGAAAAGGCATAATTCGTATAAATCGTCAACTTCTGAATACAATACAACCAGAAATGCTAAGATCAAGAATAATGGAACCTTTATTATTATCAGATGATGCATGGCAAAAAGTAGATATTGATATAAGTGTTGTTGGCGGCGGCATACAAGGACAAGCAGAGGCCTCCAGACTTGCAATTGCAAGAGCACTAGTTGAATTCAATAAAAAATTAAAGAAAACATTCTTAGATTATGACAGACAACTTATTGTAGCTGATGTAAGAAGGCGTGAACAGAGAAAACCTAACGATTCTAGAGCTAGAAGTGCACGTCAAAAA
>CAYJQZ010000058.1:3751-5188 GCA_964372555.1 Candidatus Woesearchaeota archaeon
AGATGAAGCTAATTTTATATTTCTTTATATATTAATTTTATTTACAATGTCAGAATTTATTGAAAAATCAAAGACCAGATTTTCTCAGTTGACTGCCATTGGTTTAGTTGGTTATCTAGAATATGAAGGAATAATAAAATATTTAGCAACTAAAAGCACACCATATATCACAAGATTAACAGGGGATTTTATACCAAAGGAAAGAATTGAGCTTGGAATATAGTCTACAAAATTCTTGACAGAAGAAAAATTAAAACTTTAGATAGTGTTGTTTATTAAATAAATATTATTAGAATTAGTTAAGCAATGAATATTGCTCCGCCATATTGTTGATCACAATTATAGTTAGTAGTATATTGTGTACCAACAGGCGATCTAGCAGTAAACTTCGCACCATCTTGTGCAGGCAAATTAATTTCTTGGCTCTCAATAAATATTATGTGATCTTGGCTATCTGAATTAACAAAAGTTACTTCAGTTCCCTCATTAACTTGTAAAATAGCTGGATCGCCAGCACAATTTGTAATTGTTATTGTGCTTCCTATCTCTGGCCTTGGTGCAGGCAAATCCCCACCACTACTGCTACTGATAGAAGCACTTCCAGTACAACCAACAGTTAAAATTAAAACAGCGACAAGAAAACCAATAAATAAAGATTTTTTTATTTTCATTCATAGTCTTTTTGATTAAACTATTATTTAAAACTTTCTCTTTATCTATAAAATACATCAAAACATAACTTCTTATTTCTATAGTATATCACCAAATAAGGTTTGCACTTTATATTATCATTTCTTACTCTAAACTTTCTTATAGGTATAAAATCTTTGAATGTTCTTAATGTAAATCTATCAACTTCATCATTCTCTATCTTTCTTTTTATCAAGGCTAAGCCGGTAGTTGTTAATTCGTAAGTTCCCGGTAATGGTATGCCTGCCATAGCAGCTAATCTGGTAGCCTCAGCTTTTGCACCATAACTCAAACTTTTAACAGGTTTATAGCCCTTTTTTTTATGGACTTTGTAAAACTCATACAAAATCCAACCAGGAAGAAGCCACTTTACATTTTTTACTTTTTTAACATGAGACAATGGTTTCTTAACCCTGCTAAAAGAAGTCTTTAATCTATCAAATTTTCTCATAAAAAAATATACAAAATCTAGCTTATAAATCTATTTATTTGTTATGCTCTTCAATCTCCCAAAATCATAAACTTTTTCTTTTTCTACAACATAGGCTTGAAACTTAGTTATGTCTTGCTGAAGAAATGGACTTAACAAAATATTCCTTAAAACATCAGTGCCAACAGTTAATGGATTAAACGAAGGAAGAACTATTAAATTTTTGTCTAAATATTTTCCTTTTAGAAAACACTTGAAACTTTCATATTTAGTTTTATCTCTTAGACCAATTGCAGGATGTTCATGTCCTATTATAA
>CAYJQZ010000059.1:0-5141 GCA_964372555.1 Candidatus Woesearchaeota archaeon
ACATTTTTTTTTAAAGATATTGCCCCATCACCAATGAAATAACCTATTAGTTCTCCCAATCCAATTGTTGGTTCTTCTGGTAAAATTATAGTTTCTGCATTGAAATGAGGTTTGTAATTAAATTCAGGTAATTGATAAGTTACATCTTCAGGGTATGAATTTAATTGTAAGGCTAACCAATCTCCTTGTTTTATATCTTTCAGGTGTTTCCAAATATATTTTCCATTTTCATCTATGACTCTAAATCTGTGTTCTGGTGTTGCAGTTACTGTATAACCTTTGGATGTTTTTAAACTTATTACTTCTGCTTCCCCATTATTATATGCTTCATCAGATAATTTTAGACCATTGTCAGTCATTACTGTAATGCTGTGATTTTTCCATGAATTAATTTCTAATGTTTGTGGAACTATTTCTCCTATCTTCATCAAACCACTTGATGTTGACACCCTTGTATCTAAAGCAACACAACCACCTTGACGAACAATCTCTGTTGAAGTATC
The DNA here is from genome assembly GCA_964372555.1 of Candidatus Woesearchaeota archaeon. Classification (GTDB taxonomy): domain Archaea; phylum Nanobdellota; class Nanobdellia; order SCGC-AAA011-G17; family GW2011-AR18; genus CAYJQZ01. The sequence goes on from CAYJQZ010000059.1 coordinate 504, forward strand.
AAAAAGTCTTATGAAAGACATTGGTCCTGAAGATAAACCCTTTGTTGATTTAACACTATCTCCTTCTGGCCTTAATCTTCCAAATGAGAATCCAGTTCCTCCACCAGATTGATGTATTAAAGCCATTGCAGTAACTGCATAATATATCTCTTCTATAGAATCTCCTACAGGTACAACGTAACAATTATGGACTGCAATATTATTTGCAACATAGGTATGTTCTTCTTCAACTTCAAAATTATAAACTTTAATTGGTTCCATAACAACTTCGATATCTTTTATTGGTAAGAAAAATGTTCCATTAACACATTTTTGTTTTACTCTTCGCATAGAAAGTTGTGCAATTCCATTAAATTTTCTATCTGTAAATATTTCATTAAATACTTTTTCAGAACTATGAGAATCTAAGATTGAAGTATAGGAATTTGTAGTTGATAGTTTACTTAGATTATCTTTTTTAAAACTTGCTAAAAATCCCAATCTTGCAAAAATTGTCCAGACACCATAAACTATATTTGAATTAGATAGCGTAGCCCTTATATTTGTTGTATGCTTATTTTTTATTGGAAAGCCATCGCCTCTTATTATACCAACTAATAATCCTTTTTGTTTGTTTGTTGGTAATTCTAATACCCAAGAAGGAATTACCTTTTTATTAAATCCTTCTCCCATTAATGATTTAAATAATTGGACTAATATTCTAGAAAAAAATCTTAAGTTTGACCAGTTTCCAATATCTGATTTTTCTATTTTTGCAGTTATACCAAACTTTTTTTCTATTATATTTATTACGTCATTCATATAATTCAATTCTTCAGAATGAAAAGTAAACCTTATAGAATCATTTTGATCTATATCTCCTTCACTTAAATAATAACCAAAAAGTTTCATTAAATCATAATCAACTTCTACTTCTGCGTTTACTGGTTTCATTTGAATACTATATTTTGGGTGATTTTTGTTTTTATTTATTTTATAGATATTATTATTTTTTACAATATATCTCTCTTTATCTAAGAAATCTATAATTGATAATTTTTCAATATCTTTTGTCTTAGAGGGATAAGAAACTGCAACATAATCTTCACTTTCTAATTCTGAAGCAAATTTCCATTCAGATTTATTTGTTTTTTTATTTAAACATAAAATTGGATGGTCGTCACTTACAATAAGAGTTTCTTTAGGCATCTTCCAAACATTGATTATTCTATAGTTATCAACAAACCTTTCCATTTTTTTAATAACTTTCCTAAACTTTCCAGAAGCGGTTAAAACTAATTCTCCCTCTTTAATTTCTTGTATGGGTTTAATTCCTGTATAAGTCATTATTGGTTGATCTCCCCTGAAACATGCATGAAGCTGTTGTAATTCTCTTCCTGCATTCATTAAGCATGGAGAATTTGGTAGAAAATCAAAATCAGATAACATTTTATAAAAACTTTCTTCTGTTTCTGATAATATTTTAGATGCGTCTTGATTTTTTTGAGCGTAAGTTAAAATGTTTTCTTCAAATTTATAAAAATTTGCTGTTCTTTGACTTCTTGTTAAATCTTTTAATTGGAGTAATAATAATTGAATTTTTGAATCGTGATCTGATTTCATTACTTGATGTAATATTCCATTTAAAATTTCTTCTTGTGAATCTTTTAAGTATAACATATCTGGCAATGCAATATTTCTAGCTATTCTTCTTAACCATAATTCTACTGAATCTCCTCTTAAATATTTATTGGCCATAACTTTTAACATATTTTCTGTAACTTTTACTTTAGAACCTGAAGATAATTTTTCTATGGATCTTAATTGTTCAAATGTAGAAATTGATTCTTTTGTACTTTCACTTTGCATTATCTTTCACCCACTTTTTTTTAATAATTCTTGTATTTCTTTTTTGAAATCTCCTATGTCTGCAAATTCTCTATAAACTGAAGCAAATCTTATGTAAGCAACTTTATCAATATGCTTTAATTGTTTTGCTACTTCTTCGCCTAAAGCTTTGCTTTGAATTTCGTTTTCATCTAATGTTCTTAATTTTGTTTCTACTTTATTAATAACTTGATTAATCTTTTCCATTGGTATTGGAAGTTTTTCACATGCCTTTAATATTCCTTTTTTTAATTTTTCCCTATCAAATAATTCTCTTCTGTTATCTTTTTTTATTACGTAGAGCTGAATTGATTCTGCACGTTCATATGTTGTGTATCTTTTCTCACATTTTAAACATTCTCTACGCCTTCTTGTATCATCTTCACTTTCTCTTGAATCCAAGACTTTTGTTTCGGAATGGCTGCAAAATATGCATTTCATTTCTTTTTGTTACCTTTTAGTAAACACAATATGTTGCGTCTGAGATCATGTAAAAACACAATCTGTAGTATTTGTAAAAGTCTTTAATTTATAAACATTTCTCAAGTAGAACATATAGATTTCGCTTTGTTAGTACTAAAATAGATATATGTTGTTAACTTTTTGAGAATATATTTTAAAATAATATTAAACAGCCATTGCTCTTTTAATTATTGGATGGGGATCATAACCTTTAAGGACAAAATCATCAATTGTTAATCTATCAAAATCTTTTTTTGTAATTTCTAATGTTGGCATTTGTCTTGGCGTTCTTGATAATTGTTCTAGAATTGCAGTGACATGATCTTGACCTTCTGTTTCTTTTCTTTCTTTAGGAAGTACTCCGTTTAACCAATCTAAAACTCTTTTATAATCTTCTGGAGCTTCTGCTTTTCTAACTCTTTCTCCTAATTCCCTAAAGTTTTGTTTATACCAATCTGATCTTTCACCATCTCCACAATAAAAATGAACATCTCCGAAAGTATGAATAAATTTTCTTGGTTGCAAACCTGTTTGTTGTGCAATGATTTGTGTTAACATAGCATAACTTGCAATATTAAATGGAACTCCTAAAAACATATCACAACTTCTTTGATATAATTGAATATCTAGTACTTCTCCATCTGAACCACTTTGATACATAACATGACATGGTTCAAGAGCAACAGTCCCTTTTTCTACCTCTCCTGGATTCCAGGCAAGAACTATATTTTTTTTGCTTGTTGGTTTTTTTCTTAATGTGTCTATAAACTTTCCAAATTGATCTAACTCGACAACTCTTCCTTCGTTAGCTATGTATTTCCAATGTCTCCACTGGTTTCCATAAGTTCCTTCTCCACAGTCACCCCATCTTTTAGCAAATTCTTGATCTTCCTTTATTCTCTGAACATATTCTAATTTTGCTTTTTGCCAATCAGAAGAATATCTTTCTGAACAGCTCTCAGGAAATATTCCTTCACCAACCATTCTTTTAAGATTATAATCAAAAGCATTATCATCCCAAATATGAACGTTGTTATCGATAAGATATTTTATATTACTTTCGCCCCTCATAAACCACATCAGTTCATGGGCTATTCCTTTCCAGAACATTTTCTTTGTTGTTAATAATGGAAATCCTTGTCTTAGATCATATCTATTTTGATAACCAAATAAAGAAATTAAACCCATTCCTTTGCTGCCGCCCTTAAATAAAGTATCTTCAGAAGTAAGTATTGCTATAGAATGATCTAAATATTGCTGAACCATTTTTTAAGATGATTATTGCTGGATTATAAAGATGATTATGAAACAAAATATATTTTATTCTAGTCTCCTAATTAAACCAAAACAACCTTCATTTTTCCTCATCTCTTCCAAGAGTTCATGAATCTCTCTTTCAATGCTTTTGTTGTCTTCTGGATTGATTATTGTTAATAATGGGTCATGAAACCCCTTTAAAAGATAAACGTGAGTATTTACTCCAATAATTCCATCATATTTACCCATCCTTCCTAGAAGTGTATCTGGTTCATTAAATGGGGTTTCATTATACCAGTAAAAATTATATTGAAAGCCGTTTGATCTTAAGAAGATTCTAAATTTATCATCGTGAGCTGAAAATCCTTTATCTTTTTGTGTTAAATTTCTTGCAATCTCGTCTTGAGAAATACTAATTCCATGCCTATCAAATATTGCTTGTAAGACAGAACATAAACAATAATCCCATCTTTCTTGTGGAATTAATCTATAGTCTTTCATTTAATTTTGAGTTTCTTTTTGTCCTTCGCTTGTAATTCTTCCACCTTGATGTTGTCCTGAATATGCTCTCTTAATATCACCTATTACTGGTTCATATTCAATGTTAAACATTCTTGCTCCTAATTCAAATTTAAAATCTTCAGTTCCTAGATTTTTTATTCCAAATGTTAATTTGCCTTTATATCCTGGATCTGTTTTTGTTGCGTGAAAACTTACTGCACCTCTTTGAAGAGAACTTCTTGGCCATACTTTAGGAATTAAAAATCCTTCTGGAAATGAATCATCAAATTTTATCTTTTCAGCAGGAGCATGAATTGTTTCCATAGTTGTTACTAAAAAATACTCTCCTGGTTTTATAACTATTAATTTATTTCCTTCTTTTTCAATATCACCTATTAATTCCAACTTTGGAGAATATCTTTCTCTGCTACTACCATCTGCTGCAAGAAAACTATCGCCTATTATTTTATTTACAACTCCAACCCTTAAATCAATACCTGAACCTTCTGGATTTTCTAATTCTCTTTGAGCTAAATCTTTTAGTAATTCATG
>CAYJQZ010000060.1:0-227 GCA_964372555.1 Candidatus Woesearchaeota archaeon
ACTGGAATGTCTGTTGCTCCGCCTTCATAATCTTCTTCTTCTTTATTTAAATCTAAAACAATTTTTCCTCCAACCTTACCAACAGAAACTGCGCTTATTATATCTTTCATAGGAATTCCTGCATCAGCTAAAGCCATTGCCGCAGCACAAATACCAGCACATCTTGTACCAGCATCAGTCTGCACTAATTCAACAAAAACATCAACTACAGCACCAGCATAATTACT
>CAYJQZ010000060.1:237-4784 GCA_964372555.1 Candidatus Woesearchaeota archaeon
CTGGTCTTACTCTCTCACCACTTCCGGAAAAAGCAAGCATATTATAATTACATCTCAAAATACCACTAGTGGGATTCTGAATTGCTTGTGGATATAATTCTCTTGGGCCATAAACTGCAGCTATAGCAACAGTTTTTCCAATCTTAAACATTGCACTTCCTGCTGCTCTTTCAACTATTCCAACTTTAGCTTCAACTGGCCTTAATTCATCAATTTTTCTTCCATCAACACGTTTATCATAAGCCATTTTTACCACTTTCTAAAAACTCCTTCATTCTATCAGTCAATCCTGAAATATGACTCTCTGCCTCTATTTTCTTGATTGCCTTAACAGCCAACAATTCCATTTTAGGATTCTCGCCCTTCAACCAAACCATACCATTTTGTCCAACTGAAATCTTACATCCAGTGTAATCTTTTACTAAAGCAATCATACTTCCCTGTTTACCAATAATTCTAGGAACCTTTGGTGCAGGAACTTCCAATAATCTACCAGGACCCAACTTTCTTAATCCTGGCCCTTTCAAACTCAAATCAATTATCTTTACACTTGCAACATTTACTATTTGCACCATTAAATAATCTCCATAATTAAAGAATTTACTCAAATCAGTCCCCTTCTCAATAAAATCTGAAGTAGCATCCTTAACAGATAAATTAGCTTCAAAAGGCCAACCTATATCCATACGCCAACCACCAAGACCAACACCAACAACCTTACCTATAACTAAATCTCCCCTCTTCGGTATGTAGGGTCCATTCAAAGCAGTTAATTTAACAAGCCTGCCGCTTACATTTACAATACCTAATTTAGTAGCAATCAATTTATCTTTGTCTCTGATTACATCATCACCAGGAAGAAAATCCATACCATCAGCCAATTCCTGACCAGGAACTACAATTTCTTTTTCTGCAACTAATAACTTACTCATTTTACCTTGTCCTCACTATCTTCATCTCAACAGTTCCCTTCGCAATATTATTTAAAGCTATCTCAAGCTCCTCTTGTATTCCAGCAGGTATCTCAATAGTTGCTCTTAAGCTTCCATCATTCTCCCAGCTTTCATTTAATACCTTTCCGAACTTCTTAAGTATAGGAAATGCTCTTCCAGCATATTGCGAAAGTATTCTGACACTTATCTCTCTAACTTCATATTTAATAGGAATAATTTTTCTTATTTGATCTATCACATCTTGAACCTGTTGTTCTGCACTTTTGTATTCATCAACTCTAACTTTAGCTTCATCCATTGCAGCATCTATTCTTTGGGGAGGATGTGGTTTTCCAGTTTTAGGATCAACAACGTTCCTGTGTATCATAGTGACAATCTGCTTTCTTCTTGTGTCTAATTCTTTCCTCTTCATCTCGGCAGTTAAAGGAACATCTCCATTTTTAACTATAATTTTACAAATCTCAAATTTATCTTCAGTGCCAAATATTTTTTTAAATTCATTTTCAGAAGCCCTTGTTCCTTTTTTTGCATCATAAAATATCTCTTCTGTAACAACAACATCACCCATAGAAACACTTTTTCCAGTTCTCAAAGCATGTGCATTTTCTGCATCAACTAGAATTTCATAAGTTTTCCCTTCTCTTTTTAATTTAGCTACAACAGATTTATCTATACTTACCATAAAATAAAAAACATGACAAAGATTAAGCCTTCTTTGAAAGCTTTCTCAAATATTCTTTGTCTAACCTCCTAAATGATCTATCACCAGTTTTAACATAAGCACCATCTAATCTATCAGGATCAAACTCTTTTCCAAATACCTGTTTAAATGCAGTAACAGCCAATCTGAAACCCTGTTCTAAATTCATATTTTCATCATATTCCTTTTCAAGTATTTCTTTAAGTTGTGTTTCAAACTCACCAACTGCAGTTGCTTTATATTGAAAATAAATTCCTGTTACATCTGTAACAAATAATTGTGGCCCTTCATCATCCACACCAGCAAATAATATATTTACACCAAAAGGCCTTGCACCACCAAACTGGGTGAAATATTGCTTCAAATTTGCTATATCTTTAACCAAAGAAAGTACATCCATTGGATTATCATATGTAACCTTATATTGTTGTGCCATCAACTGTGCTCTCTCAATCAAAACCCTTCCATCCATTAAAAATCCAGTAGCACTAGCACCAATATGATCATCAACCTGAAATACTTTTTCAATACTCTGGCCAATTATCAACTTCTCCAAAATTCTCTTGTCAGCCAATAACAAAACTCCATCTTTACAAATAATACCTAAAGAAGTTGTTCCCTGTCTTACTGCCTTCTTTGCATATTCTACCTGAAGCAACCTTCCATCAGGACTAAACATTGTACTGCTTCTATCATAACCCATCATCTGATGATTAATAGTTGGTGACTGTTGTTGCATTTATAACCCACCTCCAAGAATAAACTTATTTCTAGCCTTTTTTAACATCCCAGATACACCTAAACTCCTTAAAATTATCTCATCCTTATTAACTTTTCTAACAAAACAAAAACTAGCCCTTAACATATCCAATCCCTTTGTACTTACCCTTATTATGCCTTTATTTTGGTTATATTCAACAAAATCTAAGCCTGCCCTAGCCAAACCATCTAAGCCAAATAACTCCTTTAAAGCAGAAACTATACTATCTTTAATATCTTTATAGCCAAAATTAGCCTCAGATACTACTTCGTAAACCAAATATCTCTTCTTTTCTCTTAAACTAGGCAATAATGCCTTTTGTTTGATTTTTCCGTTCATTTATCCTCACAAAGAAAAACTGAAACTGTTTCTCTTACTTTTCTCATCCAATAAATAGAATATCTCAAAACTTTATAAGGTTTTTCCTCAGAAATGGCTCAAAGCATCCTTAGCCTCTTTACCTGTCATACCCAAAACTCTTAGTAAAGAAAGCATATCTTGCATACCCCTTAATTCATACATATTCTTAGCAAAACTAAAGAACAAAACTCTAACTTTATACTTTCTACACAAGGTTATAATTTGTTTTACTCTACCAATCATAACTGCATTATTCATACTGTCTAAAGAAAAACCAAAAGCAATTTCATTATCATGAGCTAACTTGCACAAAATATGATTAACACCTGATGCTCTAAAATGCAAAGAATCCCTATAAGAATTAATATGGGGATTAACTAGAACTTTAATTCTTTTACCCTCTATCAACTTTCTATTTGTCTCATAATCCTTAGATTCAACTATCCCAAATTTATTAAAATCCTCTTTAAATAATAATTTAGAAAAACCCAATTTCTTTGCAAATTTTTCTAATTCACTATCTTTGCTTGCTAAGACAATATCACAATACATAATAAAATTAAATCGAAAAAGGTTTAAAAGCCTTTACTTTGTTAAATATTTATGGAACTAAAACATATTGGGGTGATCCTAGACGGAACTCGTAGATTCTCAAAAAGATTAATGCAATCACCTAAAAAAGGCCATGAATGGGGCTACAAAAAAGTTAAAGAATTTCTAACGTGGTGCAAAGAATATAAAATCAAAGAAATAACCATATACTGTTTCTCATTAGAAAACTTCAACAGACCCAAAAAAGAATTTAATTATTTAATGAATTTGTTCAAAAAAGCATTTATAGAATTAAGCAAAGAAAAAGAACTCAAAAAAACAAAAATAGATTTTATAGGTAGACTCTGGCTATTGCCAAAGGATCTACAAAAAATGATATACAAAATAAAAGAAGAGACAAAAAATAATAAGCCATATAAAGTAAATTTTGCTATAGCCTATGGAGGAAGAGCAGAAATTATAGATGCAGCAAAGAAAATAGCAGAAGCTGTAAAATATAACGACCTTGATCCAAAAGACATAGATGAAAAATTATTTGAAAATTATCTTTATTTAAATTCAGAACCAGATTTGATAATAAGAACAGCAGAATCAAGATTAAGTGGTTTTTTATTATGGCAGTCAAGCTACTCAGAAATTATATTTCTACCAAAGAAATTATGGCCTGAATTTACAAAACAGGATTTTATTAACTGTTTAAAAGAATACTCAAATAGAGACAGAAGATTTGGAAAATAATTATCTAATTTTCTTTAATATCTCTCTCAAACATTCATCAACTTTATTTTTAGTAGTATCAACCACAATAACTCTATGCTTATTTTCTAAAGCTTCAACTAAACAAACATCAAATATCTCAGAATCTAAATTTTCTCTAATCTTAATTTTACTATACTTTCTTTTCTCCAATCTTTTCTTTAATTCCTTAATCCCACATTTACAAATAATACAATAATCAACATATTTAAAAGGCAAATAATGACTCAAATGTGAATCAATAACCAAATCTTTTTTACTGCCTTTAATCAATTTAACTAAAAAACTATTTAGTTCTTTAATATCCACTTCATAAGCACCTAATTTTTTAATAAATTTCCCCCTTAGATTATTCTTCTTAATTAGATCATTAACATCTACGTATTGAGAATTAATTTTTTTAGCCAAAGCCTTAGCTATTGTGCTTTTGCCTGCCCCAACACTGCCACTTACCACAATTATCATA
>CAYJQZ010000061.1:0-4746 GCA_964372555.1 Candidatus Woesearchaeota archaeon
TGATAGGTATAAATAGTTTATAAGCGAGAAATCTTATTTACTAAATATATTCTTTGAATATTTATTATCATAATTATTACTAGTAAAAATATTGATGGAATTAAAATTGATGCCTTTGCATATGTTAAGAAGAATACTATAAATATTGTCACTAAATAAATTATATTTGTAATAATATTTAATATAAATGGAAGTATTAATTTGTTTAGATTTTTCTTGGCAAATCTTAGATTTTCTGAAAATGATTTATTATTTGATAATAGAAATAGTACAAAGTAATAAACAATAATTGTAAGTAGCGCAAAAATTATTAGTTGCGGCAAAGGTGATTCTTCTACAAAATAAAATTTATATGCTATATAGTTTAATGTAAAATAAATGGTTACAAGTAATAAAATTAAAGGTATAATTGATGGTAAGAATCTTTTTATTGAGATATTTGACAATATTTTCCATATAAAGTAGTAGAATATTAATGATAACAAAATTAATGATAATGGGAGTATAAACCAGATTAATATAAGACCTTTATTTAGTGTTGAATCTATTTTATCTAATGTTAACCTTATCTGCTGTTGATCATAAGTTGTTAAGTTTTGAGTTTGTAAATCTTGTTCTAAACCACTGATTTCACCTGCAAAGCCTTGTACATCATGTAAGTAACCTAATGCTTTATCTCTTATTGATACCAAAAGCAGAATTAGAATTATTGTAAATAATACTTCTAGAATAATTGTTGTAATTACTTTATGTTTTGTTAATTTTAGTTTTAACATAAAAATCATTTAGCTTTTCTTGGCTATCTCTTTTATACGATCAAGTGCTGCTTGGTAATTTTGTGTTGCAGTTCTTCTTGTTGGGTCTAATTTGGATATGTACATAACATTATTAAAATTTTGGCCAGCTATTTCTATGTTTATATTTCCATTTAAGCCTGTATCTGGGTATACTATTCCTACTTCTATATCTAGCTCTCTATTGCCTGCTAATACTTTTAGATTTACATAATTTCTAGTTAATGCAGCTATGTCTATAACTTTAGATATTGTGTTTTCTATGCCTTGATCATAATTTTTATCTACTAATGGTCTAATGATATCTCTATAATTCCTGGAATCTGGACCTATGTCTTCTCTACGTGAAGGGCTATTTGCTGTTATTTGTTTTAATTCGTCTTCACATTCATTATTGCCACCAAGCCAACTTGAGGTTGATTTGCACCACTCCCATTTTCCTTGAGATGAAAAATGTATTATTGCATTTGGTGCATAACTTCCATCTAAAACAATATTATATGATTCTCCTTGTTCTATTGTAGTAGTTTCTGTAGCTTGTGGTTGCTCTGTTGGTGCTGTCCCTTGAGAAGCTGCAACCTCTTCTTCTGTGAAAACCATGCCCTCTTCTATTTCATTTGTTGAACTGGATGTTTGGTTTGGTCCTCCTCTTCTAACTGTAGTTTCACCTATAGTAGTTATAATTGGTCTTGCTGCTGTTGCGCTTTGTGGAACTCCTAAATACTCTCTCTGCAATCTTGCTATTTCAAAAAATCCTCTTGCCTGATCATAAGATGCTCTTGCTGCAACATCATTGCTTATTGACCTGTCTTGTATATCTGTATAAGTAAGGCCGGGTGATACTGATAATGCTCTAAATTCGCTAACAAGATCCCCAACATTTGATGTTCCATCACTTATATCATAGAAATCACCTTGTTGTGTTTTTTGTTTGCAACAAAATAAGTTTGGTGTTGTTCCGCAACAGAAATCTCCATCACAAACTCTTCCTGTTTTGCATTCTAACTGTTCTCTATTTGGATTAGAAACGCAAGTAAAGCCTTGAAAATTATTTTCACATTTTTGAGTTGTTTCTGTTTCTTCTTGGGCATATATTGGAAATGTAACTAATATTATTGCTATAACTAATAAAATTAATTTAAGGTTGTGCATTTGCTTGTCCTCTTTTTGCTTTTTGTACTAGGCTTCTTATTGCATCTATGATATTATTTCTTCTTGTGTTTAAATTATTTAGTGATTGTGTTGATAATCCTGCATTGATTACAGTTATACCTGGGTTTGCTCTATTTCTTAATTCCTCTTGTAGGTCTGCCCTTATATTTGGATCATCTATTGGAACAGATTTTATATCAAGCCAGCAGTCTCCTCTTGATTTACCATTTTCATCTGCGCCACAAGTTCCTACTCTGTTCCATCTGCCTGCCTCTTGTGTTGGCTCTGCTGCGCTACATACTCTGACAATTCCTCTTGTGTACAGATTTGTTTCTACAACACCTGATGTAACCACACCAGTACCAATTGCTCCTGATTGTGGGGTTAATATTCCACCAACAGTTGTTGCACCTGATGCTATTTGAGTAGTAGCTAAAGCACCAAGTCTTGCTGCTGAAAGTGAATGACTTGTTTGTGCATTTGGAGTGCATTCGGCTGCAGAATCAATATCTGTTGTTGCTTGTTCTTTTGCAACTAAATTTTTAATTTCTTCTAAACCAAATGAACTTGAAACTCTACCAAAGCCACATTGTTCTATACCGTTTATATTTACACATATTTGGTTGTAACCTTTTGGTCCTACTCTTTGAACAGATTGCTGAGCATATTTTCCTTGTTCTACTCTCCCTGTTCTTTGTGCAAAGTCGCCTGGGAATGTTACATATATTGGCTGGTAACCTAATTCGTTATTTACTAAATAAACAGAATATGTTATTGGCTGTGGTGTTCCTGCTTGTGTGCCTGGAGCAAATAGACTTTGTGGTTGGGAATAACTTCCTTGATAGAAACCAGCACCTGCATATATGTGATAAAGTGTATTATACAATGATAACTCTTGTGTATTTGAAGGAACTGTTGCTGATGGAGGAACTTCTCCTGGTGCAGCATAAGGTGTTTCATCAAAGAATGCTGTAAACTGTGGTGGGTTTTCTGGCTCTGTTATTTGCTCTATTATTTTTCCTACTGAAGGTAATTTACCGTTTACGCTCATCCTGCAAATTTGTGAACCTATTTGTTCTGAAGATTGAGACAGGAACTGAGCTGTGTATGTTGTTTGATATTCATTTGTAAATACCCTTACACTATCTCCAACATTTTGTAAGCTATGCTCAAATGATAGATATTCTCCTCCGCCTTCTGGCACACCTAAAATTTTTCCAGATGCCCAGTCTACTATTCCTCTCCCACCAATATCTAATAAATTATATGCTTCTTTCCATACCATTTCACAAATACCAACAGATCTTATGTAATCACATACACCTACATTTTTTCCTTGCTTTAGATTTATATCTAAACAAGTTGCATAACTATCCAATAAACTTCTGATATTCTTTAAACCTGCATCTATCCCAGTTAAACATACTGGAAGTGCTATTCCTTCTCTAATATTTGGAAGACATAATAAAGTTGATCCTATAATTCCTGATTGTATTACATTTCTTGGTGCAGCTTTTCCACCTAAAGTACATCTTGAGCTTGGACACATTACTGGATCACATGCATTAAATAATATTTTACAATCTGTTGGATCCATAACATCAATGCATTTTGGTTGTACTAATGAGGCAGCTGATTGTGAAGATTGTAAACTACATCTTATTGTACGACCATCTATTGTCCCTACACGTTCTCCTTCTTTAACAATACCTGAACCACCAGTTTGAGTACATCTTATTCTTGGTTCTTTGCTTGTGTAATAATCTTTCTTTTGTCTATTTTGAGGGGCATCTAATGCTGTTTCATCTCCGCCTATTGCACGTTCGTCATCACCACGACCACATTCGATTCTTCCATTAGGACCAACGTTCCATGCACTTAAATGTTTGATATTTCCTGCTGGATATCTCTCTAAAACAAAAGCATATTCTCCTCTTCCAGTAGGATAGCAACGAGGTTGGCCATTTTGATCATACTCTGCTGTTAAGTCTCCATATGCATAAGCTGAATTTAGCAATCTTCCTGCTCTGTCTAATTCTGTAGTTGATGAATATATTACTGGTTCACATGAGTTACCATCCCATTTGCCTCCATTTAAATTACATCCATTTGGATCATTTTGGAATGGTTGACTATTTCCTTGTCTTGATGTTTGCAATGCATTGTAATATCTTTGATCTACGAATGCTTGGAATGGTGTTCCTAATTGAGATGGTATTTCTTTAAGCCTTGTAGTCCTTGCTTGGAAGTCTGTGGTTGTTATATCTATATTATTTCTTATACATTGACTATTTGACCATGATGCTCCATCTATGCTTTGGCATATTTGTTTATTTGCATCATCCATGTTGGATGCTCTGAATAAAACTTCATCATATTTGCTTAAGCCTCTAATTGTTATTGATTGAACTGCTGCTGGGTTTGCTGGGTTTTCTACTAGAGCAGTTCCTTCCCATTGTCCTGGCTGTGAATTTGTTAAAGTAATTGTTGGATTAACATTGAAGTTTCTGGAAGATGCTTGTCTACGTTCTTGTAAATATGAAATTATTTGACGTAGTTGTGTTTGATTATTTTCATCCCATTGTTGTTCTCTTTGTGCTATTGCATATGCTTCTTGATATAATTGTGATCTAGCTAAAATATCTAACTCATTTGATTTAGATTGTGCATATTGCTTATACTCTTGACTTTGGCTTGGATCACTCTGTATTCTAGCATATAACATGCAATCTCTGTATTGTCTTATTATGTCTTCGTTGCTTGTTCCTATTGAAGATTCTTTGAATGCTTTGAAGTCGCC
>CAYJQZ010000062.1:0-4314 GCA_964372555.1 Candidatus Woesearchaeota archaeon
TATGGGGCTTAGACAATCTTATTGTAAATTTGGTGTTTTAGGCAACGTCTTTGGTGGCAAAAATGGGGGGATTTTGTGCTTAGAAAAACCGCACAAAACTTAAAACGAAATCTAATACAAGAGGTATCAACCAAGTTATGATCATACCAACAAATATACCCCAATCAGATTTTCTACTAAGTCTTCTGTTTAGAATTAATCCTGTTGCAACGATTGTTCCAAGAAATGCAACAACTTCAAAGGCTTCTTGAGTGACAAATGATGAAATATTTGTATAATCAGAAGAACTTACAGCCAAAAAACCAAGCACGCCAGAAATAACAGATACTTTAAGGATTTCTTTCCATTCCATCTTGTCTTAGAAGAAGGCTTCCTTATATATTTTTGCTAAGTAAAAATATTTGCTTTTTGATTAAATGTTTTAATCTCTTAATATTGAACTTAATTCTTACAATTTTCTTCTTGTGGTGTAACTGCTATAATTTTAGTCTCCAAACTATTTCCAAGATTCCCAAGCCAAGCAGTACCAGCACAGAATCTTGAATGGACACCAGTTAAAAACCATTGCTCCATTGTTGAAACATCTTGATTAGGAGATAAAAAAATACCCATGGCTCTTGGAAAAGAGAAGGACCAACCAATTCCAGTGTGATTTTGTTTATATTTTTCTACTTCATAAAAAGCCATATCAACAAAATCCTTGAGCAATTTATTTCCACCAGCCAAGGCTTGCCATAATAAATTACCCATCACCTTATTTTTTGTAGGCCATCTGCCAGTAAGAAATCCCTCTAAAAGCCCATAATTTTCTAGATCTTGTCTTTTAAATTCTAGACCACTACTACTTTCATAAGCCCCATCAGGCAATACTAAAGCACCGTATTTAATTTCACGTTCATCCTGAATACTTCTTATCCCTTGATAATCCAAATCTAATTTCATTCTCCCATCTGGGTGATATAAAACAACCTCTTTAGTAATTAGGTCTTCTGCCAACCAAGAACTTCTTAAATCTAAATCTTGAGAAGATAAAGCTTCTAATTGTCCCATCATAAATTGTTTGGTTGATATGCCCCCCCCTACCTTCTGCATGTAATGTTTTCATTTGTTTAGATACTCGCCCTCAAATATTTTATAACGAAAAGATCTTGGCTTGTTCAAAATTAATTTTTGCATTTTTACTTTATATAAGAAAATTATTTAAATTTATCTGCAATTAATCTGTTAATACTACTTCTTTCATAACTTTCTTTATTTTGGCGTTCTTTAGCAGTTTATGGCCATTTTGGCTTATTTTGACATAAGTCTCTTTTCCTATTCTCTGCTTGTCTATTAGGCCTTCTGTGTGCAGTCTAAGAACGAATTGAGTTATTGAAGACCTTATTGAATTATATTCCTTTCCTGGGTATAAATAATTAGCCAAAGACTTATAGGAAATATGTTTAGCATTAAGGCTGTCTTGAAGTTCATATAATGTTTTGAATAACTTTAGTTCTGCTTTGGGTAGGCCTTTTAGAACGTCTAGAATGTCTCCTTGTGGTTCTTCTTCTAATTCTTGGGTTTCTTCTTTTTGAGTTACAACCTTAATTATTCTTTGCGTTCTATTATTCATTAAGAGGAATTCTATTCTCTTTATTTTTTCCTCTATTTCCTGGAACCTATTGTGAGTATGGCTTGTGTGGTCTGCTAGGTTTTTATGTAAATGAAGGACGTCTTTCTTAACATTTGAGAATGAGCTCTTTAGAGTTTCATTTATCTTAGATAAATCCTCTTTTTCATCTTCTCCTTTTTTAAATAAAAAGCCGAAAAGGCCCATATAATTTTTAAATTGTATTGTCATATTTATACTTTTCCTATTTTTGATTGTTCACCGAACGGTCTGATTGTTCGGTAAATTTGACCCCTTTTATACGGCCTATAAGTGCTAAATACTTGATTTATTCGGTCTGTTCGGTAAACTTTACCTACGTCACCGAACGGTTCGGTAAACGTAGGTGAACAGTAAATTCGATGATTTTTCTACAAAATTTATATTCCTGATGAAAAGAAAAATTGAGGGCAGTGAGAATTGATTAATGTCTATCTGTTTTTATAAAATTGAGGTTAAATAACAAGGGGGCGCAATTTGTGCTCCTTTTTTTAAAAGTGAGAGGCTGTTTATTGATCAAAAAGGGTCTTTTGGTGGGGATCTGAGTCATAATATAAACTAATTAGTCGCTTTTTAAGGTTTAGTGCCTTAAAATCTGCTAAAAGTGAGAGTAAAGTTGTCCTATTGTTTAGTCTTTTTTTAATTATTGGTGCATTTTTCTTTAAAAGTGAGCTTAAATGACCACGAACACAGTGTTCCGAGAGCTGCATTTTAGCACTAATGGCCTTATAAGTCGGTTCTATATTCTCGTCTTCTAGTTGATAGATTGTTAAAAACAGCTTTAATTCTTGTTTTGAGAAGGATAAAAATATAGCACTTAGGTCTTGGGTTAACCCTTTTAATTGCTCCATGTGATTGATTGATTGATCAGTTGATTGATTGATTGGTGATTGATTGATTGATTGATTGATCTTTTGGTTTCCCCCTTTTGGGCTATAAAGGTCTTTTATTGTGTTTATGACTGGATCTGCCTGATTGATTGATTGGTGATTGATTGATTGATTGATCAGTTGATTGATTGATTTATCAGCCCCTTTACCTCCTATAGAACTCTGGGTATAAGGTGTTATATAATTTTCTTTTAACGCCTTTATTTCACCAAAAAGGCTTTCTATTTGGGTATCTTGTTTCTTTAAAACGCCTTTTATTTCTTCAAGAGTTTCCGATAAGTTTTGTATGTCTTCTTTAACTTTAGAAAAAGATGCCTTTATGTTTTGTTCTAATTCTGCCCCCATTTGTGATTGATTGATCTAATGATATAAAAAGATTTTTAGAATTCTTTATATGTGATTGATTGATCAGTTGATTGAATATAGATTCTAGTTTTGCTTTATCTTTACTCTTGGTAGCTTAACGTGTAATGGAAGGCCTGTTTCTTCTTCCAATTGTAAGGCTTTTATATTTGCCTTACCAAGTATAAAGTTGTATATTAAAGCACCAAACTCTGGTGGCATTTTTTCGTTTTTGTCCCAGTTTTCTCTTATTGTTTTTAGTTTGTCTGGTGTTTCATAATAAATAATATGCCCTAGAAGTTCTAATTTCCCTGCATTAGAATAATCTACTATAAACTCAAATAGAACGGTTATTGCTTCTTTTTCTTCATTGCTAATTCTAACTTTTGTAGCTTTTATAGAAGTGACCTTGATATTGTTTTGTATTTTATCTTGTTTTGTTATCTGTGCTTTCCTTTCTGCACCCATCTTGTCGAATCCAAAACCTATTATTGGCATGTATCTTCAGCTCTATAAATAATATTTAAAGTTTTGGATTACATTACTTCTGGTGTTTTGATACCAAGTAGGGACAAAGCATTGGCTATTGTTTGTTTTGTAGCTAGAACTAATTGTAGTCTTTTGCTTCTTAATGGCTCTTTTTCTGTAAGTACAGGACAAGCATGATAAAATTCATTAAATGTTTTTGCGAGCTCTAAAGCATAATTTGCTATTATATGTGGTTGCAAGTTTGTTGCTGCATTGTTTACTACTTGTGGGAACAATGCTATCTTGGATACTAAGGCTTTTTCATGTGCTGTTTCTATGGTTTTGTAGCTTGGCTTTTTTGTTTTTGCTTTCTTTAGAATAGAATTTGCTCTTGCATGGGCATATTGTACATAAGGAGCAGTTTCCCCTTCGAAACTTAGGGCTTTTTCTACATCAAATGTAATGTTTTTGTCTGGTGAGACTTTAAGTATTGTAAACTTTGTTGCTCCATAGGCTATTGTTTTACTCAATTTATCTAACTCCTTTATTTTACCATGCCTACTAACTATCTCTTCTCTGGCTTTTTTTCTTACTTCTTCCATAAAATCTTCTAATAGAACTACGTCTCCTTTTCTTGTTGACATTTTTCCAGAAGGTAATAAAATAAATGAATAATGTATTGATTCTGGTGCTTTGTAGCCAAGCAAAGATAATATTGCTTTTAGCTGTTTATAATATAATTTATGGTCCTCGCCTAAAATCCAAATATTTCTGTCTTTTCCTCTTTTGCCTTTGTAGATAGTATAAGCAATATCCCTAAGAATGTACAAAGAAGTTCCATTATTACGTGTTAATGGAAGAAGTGGCTTTTCCATAGGAAGATTGAATCCCTCTAGGTTAATGACTTTTCTTCCTTCTTCGTCTATAAATATCTTGTCAGTCTTTTCTAGTTTATTTAGTATTATT
>CAYJQZ010000063.1:0-4269 GCA_964372555.1 Candidatus Woesearchaeota archaeon
GAGTAATGCATTAATAAAAAGAATGGTGGCCTCTGGTGTATTAACAGATAGAGGAAGTGAAAGAATTTTAGGTTCTCAAGTTGTTGAAGTTTTAGGCAAAGTGTCGGGGCGCCTTCATGTTTATGATGCTGTTAGAAAAGCTTTTCCTGTTCCAAGAGGAGTTGTTGATTATGCTTTTTGGCAAAATAGGGAGAATACTGCGATACGTAGACTTGATAAATTGGCTGCAGATAATAAAGAAAATCTTCCACCATATGTACAAAATTTAGCTGAAAAAGGAAGGCCTTCTTTTTGGATTGTTGATGAAACACAACTTAGAGATTTTGCAACTTTTGTTGAAACAGGCGAACTTAGTGATAAAGGAACGTTACTTGATCCTGTCTTTTATTATGCTAATTTAAATAAAGTATTGAAGGAAGGCGGAGGGGGAGTTGTTGTTTATGCTTTTAGGGTTGTTGGTAGAATGGAAGGTCAAAATCTGAGAGACAGTTTGGACTCTCGTCTTAAATTTTTAGTTAATGATGTTGGTGATGGTGAGGATTTACCAGCAGGAATTAATGTTGGTTCTCAGTGCGCAACTTATAAAAATGAAAGATGCGTTGTTGGTGTTTATGCTGGGGATTATGCTAGTGATATTGGAGAGGTTGCTAAAGCTTTTGGTAAGAATGGATTTAGAAGAATTAATTTACCTACAGATCAATGTGTTTTTTTATATCATGAAATTATGAAACAAAGAAGGACTAGTGTTTTTAGTGATGCACCAAATTTCTCTAAAGGCTTTGTTGATGTTGCGAGTAGACTTGTTGGAAAGTAATTGATTTTTTATATCTTTAGAAATTATTCTTAATAGCAAAGACTTTAAATAAGATATTTATGTTTTAAATTTATGCCAATCAATGCAGGTTATGAATATGGAGAAGCACAGAAGGCAGTGATAAATGCTAAGACTCCACAGGAGAAAATAAAGGCTTTAGAGCATTTGCTATCTGTAAGTCCTTCGCATAAAGGGGCTGAGAAGTTAAGAGTAGAGATTAAAACTAAAATTTCTAAACTAAAAGAAAAAGTAGAAAAAGATAGAGCAAAGAAAGCCAGTGGTTTTAGTTTAAGTATAAAAAAGGAAGGGGCAGCACAAGTTGCTTTGGTTGGTTTAACTAATTCTGGAAAAAGCACAATATTAAATAAATTAACAGGAGCTAAAGTTGAGATTGCTGATTATATTTATACAACTAAGATGCCTGTTGTTGGAGTGATGGATTATAATGGAATTAAAATTCAGATGGTTGAAGTCCCTGCAATATTTGAAGGTTTTATGGATAGTGAAAGGGGGCCAGCTCTTTTGGCTATAGCTAGAAGTGCAGATTTAATTGTTATAGTAATAGATGGTACTAAAGATTGTGAAAAGGCTTTAGAAATAATCACTAATGAATTTGAGAAAGCATTTGTAAAATTAAGGAAGATTAAGGAGAAAAAGACTGAAAATGTAAATGATTGTTTGGTTGTTGTTAATAAAGTTATGAAGAATTTTAGATGTTCTTATCCTGTTTGCTGGGTTGATGATTTAAAACAAGGAATTTGGAATATGTTAGGATTAATTTATGTTCAGACTAAGTTACCAGGTAAAAAACCAGATTGGCCTCCTGTCGCTTTTAAGTCTGGGAGTACAGTAAATGATTTAGCCAGCATTGTTCATAAAGATTTTATTAAAAATTTTAAATATGCTAGAATATGGGGTAAGAGTGTAAAGCACGATGGTGGCACTGTTGGCTTTGAACATGTTTTGGGTGAGGGAGACATAGTAGAAATACATACAAAATAGGTTTTTTAATACAGAAAAGCTTTTAAAAGCCTCAAATCTTAGAAATTATTAATATGATAAAAAAGATCAAAGGGTTTTTTGGCGGATTCTTTAACATATTTAAGAAGAAAAAACATATTAGATTAGGTATATATGGACATCCAAATTCAGGCAAGAGTACACTAGCAAATAGGATTTCTAAAGATTGGTTAGGTGAGGAATTTACAAAGGCAAGCGCTATACCCCATGAGACTAGAGAGGTTATTATTAAAGAAAAGATAACTGTCAAATCTAAGGGCAAAGAAGTAACTTTTAACTTAGTTGATACTCCAGGTATTGCTACTAAGATCGATTATGAGGATTTTTTAAAGTTTAAGATGAATGCTAAAGATGCAAAGGAAAGGGCTAAAGAGGCAACTAAGGGAGTTATTGAGGCTATAAAATGGTTAGATAATATGGATTGTGTTTTAGTTGTTTTAGATTCAACTCAAAATCCTTATAGTCAGGTTAATATTACAATAATAGGAAATTTAGCTGCTAGAGATATCCCAGTATTAATAGTTGCAAATAAGATAGATTTAAAAAAAGCAGATATTAAGAGAGTAGAGTCAGCATTTCCACAGTATCCAACTGTTGGGATAAGTGCATTGAAGGGTGATAATATAGATGCATTTTATGCGTCTTTATTTAATCTTGTCAAGTAAAAAAGAGGAGGAAAGATGTTAACATTACAATATATACCGTATCATGAATTTGCCCCACTTAATATGGATGAGAAATTAAAAAGAATTCTTAAAGCTGTTAAGGAAGAGAAAATTTTGCTTATAGAAGGAAGATTAAATCCTATTGAAGAATCTGAATTAATAAAGAGAACTATGCAAGTTATTTCTAGAACTTTTAAAGGCATAGAAATTGCAAGTATAGATTATGAATTTAAGGGTGATTTTTTTGATAAGATGAAAAGAGATGTTGCACATTTCTTATTAAGAAGAAGGGGCGGGGTAACTATTGTTGGGCCAGCCACTATTGTTAAAGAAATAAGGAAAGATCCTAGCAAAATTGAATTATTAACTATGGATAAAAAGAAGAGAAGATAGTTCTATAGTTTTTTTAATGTTGTTTCTGTTCCGTCTTGTCTTACGATAACTATTGCTGTTGATGTTGGCGGACTTGCAACTTGTGGTGCTGATGCAATTGGCGGCATATGAGCTCTGGCTGTGACTCTTCTTGGTGTGTAAGCTGTTCCAATAGTTGGTTCTATTCCTTCTATGCGTTCTATTCTTCCTGCATAGATGTCAATGATTCTACTTTGTTTTTTTGATAAGTAGTGTTGATATGCAGCAAGCAATCCGTAACCACCTACAGCGCCAATTCCAACTCCAGCAGCGCCCAATACTAATGGATTGCTGAATACTCCAAACATAAAGCCTAAGAATCCACCAGCTAATGCGCCCACACCACATATATAAAATCTAGCGCTTATTGTTTCTAGATTGGATGTTACATATATATTTGAATCTCTTAAAAATAAAACTAATTGTTGTGCTAAATCATATTGTGTTTTGTTTTTCCTTTCTAATTCTTTTCCTTCACCAACCAGTGCTTCTATAACTAATCTTTCAATTTCTGAATCTCTTAATGCACGGTATGTTGGGATAGGTTCGCTATGTGATGAAGATGTGCTTACTCTTGTTGAATATACTTCTAATAGTTCTTCTAGAAATCTTCTTGGATGTTCGATTATTCTATGATCTGCCATTGATTTTTTATTACTTTTACAATTTATAAAGTTTTCTTTTTTAATCACTTCTAAGTTGTTAAAATATTAAGTATAACAATGAATATGTTTTGTTATACAGAAATCTTAATATAAGTCTTTTAGTTTTAGATTATGTGAATTAAATGCACCAATGCGTAAGATGTAGTAAGCTCTATGAAGATGCAAATAATGAAATATTAAAAGGATGTAGTGACTGTGGTGGCAAATTTTTCTTCTTTGTAAAGAAAGAGGCCTTGAAACAAGTTCAAGAAGCTACTGCTCAACTAACTAAAGAAGATAAAGCAAGAATTGAAAAAGATGTTTTAGATATAATTGGAATAAAAGAAGATAGGCCTGTAATTCTGGACTTGGCTTCTGTAAATATTTTAAAACCTGGTAAATTTGAATTAGATTTAGTTAGATTATTTAAGGGTGAGCCGATGGTCTATAGATTAGAAGAAGGAAAATATGTAATAGATATTGCTGAGACTTTTAAGAACGTGAAGAAAACTTTTACTGGGAAGTAATTAAACTCTAACTTCTACATTTCTATTTTTATTTAAATCATTAAGAAGTTCTTGGCCTAGTTTAGATTTTTTATTTATTTTTATTTCTGCTTTTTTTCCTACTGTATATGCTAATAAGAAGTGATTATCAACATAGACTTCTGCTGTTCTTCCTGCATATTCCTGAGGTAAGTGTAATATTACTGCTT
>CAYJQZ010000064.1:0-4009 GCA_964372555.1 Candidatus Woesearchaeota archaeon
TTTGAGTTAGGAATGGATGGTCTCCTGTAGCTATTATACTCCTTTTAGATTCAGAAATTATATTATAAACATTTTTATTCAATAATTTGGGATTTGAAGAGAAATAACTTGCTATTTTTGTTGTTTTCAAATTTTTATTATTTGTGTCATATGTTGTCAAGCTGTGATGTTTCCAGCAGTTTTGTAATTGTTCTAGTGTTCTTGTTGTTTTTCTATCTGCTAATAATACATTTGTGTCTTTGCCTAAACACAATCTCCCATAGTGGGTGGGATGCAATGCTCTTGCTTCAAAATTTTCCTGTGTGCTAGTAAGCAAAGAAACAACTCTTTGTAAATGTGAATAAGTAGCTAAATGATTTGTTCTATCCATGTTCTGGCTTATACCCTTTCTTCCGCCAGTCCAACCGCCAGTAGCTAATGCACTTTTAATATTTGAACTTAATAATTCATCTCTAATAATTATTTTAATACTTTGGAACTTTCCCCTTTTGACTAATCTTTGGAAATTATATAAAATATCTTGTACTAAACTTCTCAAATTAGTTCTCATCAAATCTTCTAATAAATCTCCAGACAATTTCAATCTTTTATTCATGTAATGATCTTTATCTGGCAATGGCAGACCTTCTTCACTAACTTGCAAGAATCTTCTAACCATCTTACATAAATTATAGGCTTTATTCAATCTTTCTTTAGAATTTGTTCCTAAATGTGGAAGTAAATATTTGTCAATTTGCTCTCCGCCTTTTTCTAATTTAATTTCTCTAGGCTGAGTAACCCCTATTTTCTTTGCTAAATATTCTAAAGCATCATTCTCGCTCTTAATCTCAGCTGCATCATATAAATTTATAAAAATAGAATCATAATTGTTATCCCCACAAATCATCTTTACTATTTCTTGGTCCTTAGTCATACCCAAAGCCTTTAACACTGGAACTAAAGGAACTCTTCTAAATCTAGTAAATGTTAAATAAAATATACCATCACTCATTTGTTCCACTGTATGGGGTATTCTATAACTTCCCATTTCAGAGAAAACCTTAGCAACATATTTGCTTGGACCAACATCTTTCTCTTATATAAAAAATCTATTAGAAGCTAGATCCTCAACAGTTATCAAAACTCTTTCATTACCATTACTTATAACATAACCACCAGCCTCATCAGGATCTTCTCCCTTAGTAATTAATTCTTCTTTTTTTAGTCCATTCAAATGACAATATTTAGATCTTAACATAATTGGCAACTTACCAATCATTGTAACAAAGCTCTCTCTTTGTACATCATCAACATAAGCACTTACTTCTAAATATATTGGAGAAGAATAAGTTAATGCCCTTAATCTTGCTTCGCTAGGATATATCTCTCTTTTGCTTCCATCAGCTTCAATTACATTTGGTTTTTCAATCCAAATTTTCTTTAGTTTAATTACAAAACTCTCAACCTCTTGAGGAACTATTGTGGGAACTATATCTCCTACGTCATCAGCCAAAGACTGCAAACTTTTTTCCACAAAATAATTGAAGCTTTGTATATTTGCCTCTACAAAAGGATAATCCTTAAAATATGCCTGTATTAAATCTTGATAACCCTTAACCATCTATAACCAGCCTATAATATTCTGTTTCTTTTGCAGTTGGACTTTTTCTTTTTACTAAAATAACATCATTAACTTTAAGACCCATATCTTTTATAGCAGGATCGCTTATCTTTATCATTGGCAATTGCTTGCTAGAAATATTATATTTTTTTAACACTTCTCGTTTCTGTTCATCAGTTAATCTGATATGCTGGGGAACTAAAAAATGTTGAGTGAGCTGTGCTTCTTCTGCCATTTTGATTTTATTTTCCTATGAACTTTTCTTAAAAGCTTTATTTGCCCAAACTTTTCTAAAGTTTAAGGTGGATACGGGCCGGATGGGAAATGCACAGATAAACTTATGCTTACTCTGTTTTGAACCCACGACCACCTGCTTTCATCAGCTCGTTAAAAGGATCACCATCAAACTTTTTGGTCAAGGTTTTTCACAAAAAGCTTGTATTCAGGTGCTCTACCAAGCTGAGCTACCGGCCCTCTTTTGATATAATACTCTCTAAGGTTAAATTAAGCCAATGTTAGATATATCTGGCTGTAGTCTTAGAAAGCATCATCGTTTTGAAACAGTTATCCCCTATATAAAATTTGCGCTTTCTACTAATATATAAGAGTTTTGCTAACTAAAAGTTTGAATAAAATATGGCGCCCTGGCCGAGATTTGAACTCGAGTTAGGGCCTATCTATGTTTTTGAACAAACTTTTTTAAAAGTTTGACACGACAGGGCCCTGTGCTAACCACTACACTACCAGGGCAGTGATTCAAGTTTCTCAAATTATGTCAATATTTAAAACTTATTGTTCAGAAACTGCAATGTCCATTGCAGGTCTAGCAGTATAACTGCTTCTATCAAAATGATCTACTAATCTATGGGGATAAGAAGCATCTGGAGACTTAGCAAAATATGTAACTCCAAATGCCCTAACAGCTACACCCAAATCACCATCTCCAGTACTAGAATGTAAAACAACTGCCATTTTCTTTGTTAATCCAGCTTCATGCATTGCTAACAGTAAAGATAAACCATTCATTCTAGGCATTATATTATCAGTTAAAACACTGCCTGGTGCGTAACCTTCATCAAGTAATATTCTTCTTGCTTCTAAACCATCAAAGGCAGTTCTAACAGTATAACCTCTAGCTCTAAAAGTACGTTCATAACCTCTAAGCAATTGAGGATCATCATCTACAATTAAGATCTTTTTACAATCTGTCATAGCAATTAAGTATAACAAAAAACATTATTAAGCTTTCTAATGAAAATGGTCCACCCAGAGGGATTTGAACCCCCAGCCTGTCGGGCTCAGCTGTCTGTTTTTCATTTCTAGCATAAAGCATTAGATCAAACAGTGAATTTATCTACAGCCGACTGCTCTGCCATTGAGCTATGGGTGGGATATAATCTGAAACTATTCATAATTTTTAAATATAGTGGTTTAGGACAAAACTTATAAAGTTCCAAAGCTGAATACTTCTATGAATAAAAGAGGCCAAGTATTTCTAATAGCTGCATTCATATTTGCTATAGCAATATACTCTGTAGTTATAGAATATAACACAATAAAAACATATCCTGGCTTAGAAGACTATAAAGATCTAAGTGATAATTATCAAACAGAATACCCTAAAGTTATAAACTTTGCAATTTACAATGAAACAAATCCGACTGAAGCAGCAGATAAATTTACAGATATATTTTTAGACAGAGCCCACAGCATTGATCCTAATTTTGGAGTTTTTTATATGTTTAAAGATGCAGAAGGAAATTTGCATATTGTAAATACATTAAATGAGAAAGCTTTGAAATTGGAGTTTACTGATGTGGGCGGAGAAGAAGTTGAACTAACGCTACTAAGTGAAGACCATCCAGTAGAAGGAGAACTCTGTATAAATGGAATTTGTGATAGCGCAACAAGTTTTGTAGGTAATTTTGATTCTGCTTATTTTAGAGCTGATGAACCTGCACCTGATAGATTGGCTGTTAGTTTAGTTGGTGTGATCGGAGCACGTTTACCGCCATTGAATATAACTGAATTTACTAGCATGTCTTATTTAGAATCTGAAGAACCAATACCAATAGAACCAAGAATAGATCAAGTTAGGGTGACATTGGTGCAATATTAATTTATTCTGTAACAATACTTCTAAAATCAACAAAATTCCTTAATCCTTCATTATCTTCTACGTGATACCTTCCATTATAAGTTCCTGGCTCTGGTCCTCCATTCATACACCTTAATGATTCGGGACCAGAACTTGTAAATCCTCCTATTGTTGGTTCTATAGTATACAAAAGAATTCTTCCGTCTTCATCAAAACTTTCAGAACCATCAACACAAACATTTTCCCAAGTTCTTGCTCTGTAAACACATTTTCCATCAGCTGCTCTTTCTTCACAATTTAAAACTGCAGTG
>CAYJQZ010000065.1:0-3964 GCA_964372555.1 Candidatus Woesearchaeota archaeon
TTTATTTATTGCTTGACTATTTGTTCTTATGAATGGAGATTGCGGATGCTTGCCAGCTGCCTTTAGAGATGTTTCTTGTTTATTTTTATCATACATTAAGAATATGACTGCGTCTGCAGGTATTAATTTTAATATTTCATTTAAGATTGTTTCAACTAAAACATTGACATCTTTTATTGATGCCTTAATTATATCTATATTATTTATTATTTCTAATTCTTTTTCTTTTAGATTTAATTCTTCTTTAAGTTGTATAAATTGCATTTGGTTTTGTATTCCTTTAACTGTAAGGGATAATAACAAACAATCAAAACTACCAAAGCCATGAATTCTATTTGTTAGTATAAATACATATTTTTCTTTTGGTACAGCAAATGCAAGAAGGGTTTTTATTTTTAATTTTCTTAATCTTTTATGAATTCTTGTATCATTTATTATAATTGGTCTTGGTGCTTTTAGTGCATCATTTGCAAGTTGAAATAGTAAATCTTTGTCAGAAAAATCTATATCAGATAATATTGCTTGTTTTTCTGGAAACACAACAAAGCAAGACTGCGTTCTTATAATTCTTTGAAGATATTTTGATATTTCTATGAAAAATTCGTTGTAATTTTGAGCCCCTTGTTTTGCTTTTTCTATACTGTCTATTATGGCTAGATGTAGGTCTCTTACCTTAATTTCATTCATTAACTTCTGAATATCTTGGCTTGCCATATTTGTTATTATTAAAAAGTAGTAATATATAAAGGTTTTGACTAATATTGAGATACAGAAGGGTCTATAAACCTAGACCAGACGTCTATACCACCAATTAGGCTTGTGACTTTTTCAAAGCCATTTTCTCTGAGAATTTTAGCAGCTTCAAAACTCCTATTTCCATGATGGCAGTAGACAATTATTTCTTTATCTTTTGGTATTTCATGAAGTCTGGATTCTAACTGCGGTAAGGGAATTAATTTTGCATTTTTTATGTTAGCAATTTCATATTCATTTGGGTTTCTTACATCAAGTAAAAATAAATCTTCATTTGCATCTAATTTTTTCTTAAGTTCTTTTGGCAATATTCTTAATTCATCCATTAAATTAATAATTCTAGAAAATAGTTAAGGCTTTCGTTATTTATCTTATAATTGGCAGAGCCATACTTCTTACTAAAGGCAGGTAATTTTGTTCTCTTGGTTGAAGAAGACCTAATCTTCTTTTTAGTTCAACATAACTTCTTTGATTTTTTATTGCAGCCTCTACATACTTTATTGAAACTGCTGTTGGGTCAGGATTTCCTTGCAGAAAAACTGCACGAGCTTTATCCCATGCTTGCCTTTCTCCATATCCTATTCTTCTAAATTTACCAAACTCTTGAGCTAAATACATTGCTGCAGCATCTAAATTCCTAAGTGGATCAAACCTTTGATCTAATTCCATTAATTCTTCATAATCACAATTTGGCTGTGAATCTAATATACGATAGTTACAATTGCTAGTTCTTGTTAGAGCAATAAGTTCGTTTGCGTGAGCTTGGTTTTTTGCAAATCCTGTATTATTTAATACTCTTAATCCTAAAGCTTCTGCTGTTCCTGACATTAGCTGTGCAAGGCCTGCTGCTCCAGATATTTTGTTTATTGCTATTGGATTTCCCCAACTTTCTACCCATACTATACCAGCAAGCAAGCCCTCTGGCATATCATAAACTCTTTCTATCTCTGTTAACATATTATCCCAACGATATATTGAACGAAATGCAATCCACTTTGGTGTATCTTCACTTACATTTTCTGGATTGTTATAAGGAACTGCAGTGCCTATAAATAGAATTTCGCGTTTTTTTCTGTGGAATTCTACTTCAGGTTCTGGCGAAGCAACTACTGGTATTCTTTCTAAATTAATTGGTTTTGGTGATTCGTATGGTGTATATGACACTAAAAACAACAGGCTTACAGCAGATAATATCCCAGATGACATTGATTTTACAATTCTATCAAGCGACATAAGAAGTGAGAAAAAATCTAAAGTTATATAAGATTAATGTAAATTTTTAATATTCTTCAGAAACAGTAGATGTTTTTGCTTTTGACCTTTTTATTAAACCTAGTTCTTCGTCTAATTCTTTAGCAATGTCTTGTATATCTTCAAATGTACGCATTAAATCTTTTTTTAATTCTAGAACCAAGCTTTCTAGGTTATCTACTCTAAGGAGGTATTTATTATGAAACAATGCGACTAATCCTGCCTCTTGCAATCTATGTATGTGATGAACAACTGTACCTCTTGTTAGGTTTGATCTTAAAGCTATTTCGTCGCTGCTTAATGCCTTTCCCCTTCTTGTTGCTTTAACAAGCTCTAAAAATACCCTAAAACATGATTTCTCCTTATCTCTTTCTCCAAATAGACCTAAACTCTCTGAAAACCACTGTAAATCCTTATTAACGTCCTTTTCAGCTGGTTTTCTTAATTTTATTACTGTAATTTTTAGGGTTTTTTCTGTCATATATGCTTGAATGAAGAAAAGTTTATATATTTGTTGGCTTTACACTATCTATGTTGATCTTAGGTCAACAAGAATGCAATGGTAGATACAATAAATATAGAAGATTTTCAGAAGAAGATTGAGGAACAGCAAAAGTTGATAGAAGATTACACAAATACTCTAAAAAGATTGCAAGCTGATTTTGAGAACTATATAAAAAGAGTTGAGAATGATAAGGAAGAACTAAAAGAATATTCAAATCATAAATTAATTTCAAAATTATTGACAGTTGCAGATGATTTTGAGAAGGCAATGGAAGTTGCAAAGAAAAAGAATGATGAATTTACAGTTGGAATTGATATGATACACAAACAATTACATAGGGTTTTACATGAAGAGGGTGTTGCTCCAATAAAGGCTGTTGGAAATAAACTAGATCCTTACAAGCACGATGTTATTGATATTGTTGAAGGAAAAGAAGAAGATGTAATTGTTGAGGAAATTCAAAGAGGTTATATGATTAAAGATAAAGTTTTGAGGCCTGCTAAAGTCAGAATAAGCAAAGCTAAGGGGGAGAAAAAATGAGTATAATGGTTGTTCAGTCTACAGATTTGGGAAATCCTTTTGAGTGTCCATTATGTTGGAGATTATTCTATTTTGAGAATGATTATGTTAAACATAAATGTGTTGCTAAAAATAGAAAAATAAAACTACATGGAAGGTGGGGAAAATGAGTAAGATAGTTGGAATTGATTTAGGTACAAGTAATTCTGCTGCTTCTGTTTTACAAGCTGGAAGACCTTTAATAATCCCAAGTGCTGAAGGGACAAGCTTGTATGGAAAAGCATTTCCAAGTGTAGTTGCATTTACAAAAGACGGACAAATGTTAGTTGGAGAACCTGCAAGAAGACAAGCTGTTTCTAATCCTGAAGGCACAATAATTGGTGCAAAAAGAAAAATGGGCAGTAATTTTAAATATAAAATATTTGGAAGAGAATATACACCACAACAGATTTCTGCTTTTATATTACAGAAGATAAAGAAGGATGCAGAGGAATTTTTAGGCGAGAAAGTTTCTAAGGCTGTGATAACTGTTCCTGCTTATTTTGATGATAATCAAAGACAAGCAACTAAAGATGCTGGAGAAATAGCTGGTTTGGAGGTTGTAAGAATAGTAAATGAACCAACTGCTGCTGCTTTGGCTTATGGTTTAGATAAAAATGATAAAGAAACTAAAATTTTAGTTTTTGATTTTGGTGGTGGAACTTTAGATGTAACTATTATGGAATTTGGTGGCGGGGTATTTGAAGTTAAAGCAACAAATGGGGATACACAACTGGGTGGAACTGATATGGATGTTGCTTTGATGAATTTTATAATTAAAGAGTTTGAAAAACAAACTGGAATTGATCTTAATGATGATAAAACGGCAATACAGAGGGTTAGAGAAGCTGCAGAGAGGGCTAAAATTGAATTAAGTACAATGATGGAGACTGATAT
>CAYJQZ010000066.1:0-3931 GCA_964372555.1 Candidatus Woesearchaeota archaeon
ATTAAACAATTATCTTTCTCAACTATAATATTTGGCTCTTGTGCTGTGTAAAAAAGTGATAGTGCTTTGATAATCTCTTGTCTATAATCTCTTAGTAATTCTAGTGCTTTATTTTTGTAGTCTTTGCTTAACAAACATTTTGCTACTGCAATAGAAGGCCTTTTGAAGGTTATTGCCGCATCTAAAAATAATTTAAATTCATTAATATCCCTAAGTGGGCTGTTTCTTTCTTCATCATTTATTATTAGAATATTGCTTATTAATTCTTTTTTAGAATATTGATTAAGTGATAATGCCTTAGTTAATTTGTCTATTTGCTGTTCAGTTAGGTCTTGAAGAGAAAACCAATAATCGTTTGTTTTTATTTTTATTTCTAGATCTTTTAGTAAGTTTAGTGTATTTTCTTCTGACCCAGAGAAACCAATTATAAATGGATCTATAGACATCTCAATTGTTTTGTGTATTGGTCTTGTATTTGAGCCAAGAATTGTGAAACCTTTAGTTTTCTTTAGTTTTCCTGATTCTTCTGCTTCTAGTAGCAAATAATTATTTTCAAAGTTTACTGGTGATAACATTGTTAAATAAGCTAAATTTGCATTTTTTAGATCAACATCCTTAGATAAATTGTATGCTTTTTCAGATACAGAATAGTTTGTTTTTTCTAGAAAAATAAATTCTTTATTTATTGAGGTTGTTTTTTCTATCTCTTCTTGTGTTGGGTCTATAATTATAATTGTTTTGTTATTATGTAAATCTAATTCTTTTGTCTTATTTGTATCTATTTTCTCAAAAAAAAATATTGTAAAGTTTTTATTAAGTCTCTGTAATGTTTTAACTAAAATTGAAGATGAGACAATGCCTTCTATAGATAATTTTGAGAATATTATTACGGGGGGTTTTGTATTTAGAATATGGTCTTTTAATTTACTCGTTTGTTCTTTTATATCCTCATAATAACCCATATCATTAAACAGTTATCCTGGCTTGTTCTCTGCTATATACACAATCTTGTGGTAATCTGCTTTTTCTTTTGTAATATTTTGTTAATCTTTTTATTTTTGATCCTGTAAGTATAAGGCCCCTTCTTGATGGCATATCTTTTTTATTTTTTTCTATATGTTTTAACAACTTAATTTCTTTTTTTATTAATGATGTTAGCTCTTCTGGTAATTTAGGTTCTATTTTATGCTCCTTTAATATTGCACCAATCTTTTTGTTTGTTATTTTATTAATATCTGGTATACCATAACTATCCCTTAAAATTATACCTATTTGTGCTTGTGTTTTACCTGTTTTAGCTATTTTTACAACTAGTTGTTCAACTTCTTCAGTAGCATAACTAATCCATGGTTGTGGCTTTTTAACAGATGGCTTTTTACTGCCTGCCTTTCCTTTCTTACGTGAATGCATTCTTGCCATGGTTGTTTTGAGAAAGTTTTGGGTTTATAAAGTTTTGTTCATATTAATTATCTGCTTCTATCCCTGAATAATGCACCTGTTAATTGTAAAACAAACACGCCTAGGTCTTCTGGTTGTGTTGGCATTCTAAGTTGTCTGCCACTTGATTTAAATCCTTCGTTAATCTGTCCTACAAGGGTCGATAGTTCTCTAAACTCCCCATCAGCTTGTGCTCTGTATTCTTTTACTCTTGCATCACATGTATGGCTAGCTGACTCTGCTATTACAACCCATCTTTGGTATTCTACACTTCTTCTGACTAGCGCTTCATATAAACTAGGATCTACTTCTCCAAGAATACTTGGCAAATTTTCGATAAGAACCTTATAATCCTTTGTCATAATAATATATAAGAAATGAGTTTTTATAAAGTTATCTTTGTTATGAAATAATTCCTCTTTTTATTATTCCCCTTCTAAAAAGGGTCTCTTGGAGATAATATGCCCAGTCTGCTACTGCCCACCTATTTATTCTTCCGCCATTATATAAAGAATAAGGATCAAGTGAGTAGATACCTCCAATTGGAATTTTGCCCCCCTTGCCTTCTATGCCATATTTTTTGAAAAGATAACGATTAACCTTCTCTAGTTGATCTATAACATAGTTGTGCTTTGCCCCCCTTTGTGAAGATGTCCCTATTGCTTTTCCTTTTGGTGTTCCTGCTTTTTCAGCTGCAGTAAGAATTGTTATTAATTCTGCATAATCTATGCACCCTTCAACCAGATTTTGTACCATTACTAAACCTTCTTGATCTTTTTCTTCATTAAGAATATCTACAATTTGCTTGTATCTTTCGTACGCTTTTTCTGATTCTATTGATTCAGTTGTCATGATTATTAATAGCCCCGGGCGGATTTGAACCGCCGTCACAGGCTCCAAAGGCCCGCATACTTGGCCGCTATATTCCGCACAAAACACAGAAGTGATTTTGTTCGACGGGGCTGCCAAGACCACTTAATATGGCTTATTAATTGAACTATTGAACTTTTTATAAAACTTTGTATCTTTTAACATTTTTAATCTTTGATATACTGTTGTATTTTGGGGACAATAGCCGAATTTTTTCCAGATTAAATATTTAGTTATATGTATTGGGTTTTTTGGTCTAACTATATTAAACCAATAATTTAAGTTATTTTTACTAGATATCTGATAACTACTTAATCTTGAATCCACTTTTAGATATCCTCTTGAATTGTCTTCCTCCCAAAAAGAGAAATTGAATTACTGGCAGAAATAATTTCTTTTAATTTATAGATCATATCGCAAGGTTTTTGACTTATCCCTGTTCTTGGATAATAATTAATATTTCTATTTTGTTTGGAAAATTTCAGTGTTCAGTCTGTATCAAATAAACCTCTTAAAAAATGTGAATATAGTGATTTATTATTTATTACAATGCTGGGTATTTTTGGATTTTATTTTTATTTCTTTATTAAGGCTATACTTTAACAAAAAATTGGTTAGTTCTTTGCTTTATATCTTCCACGGCCTTCAACTTTATCTAAACGATCTAGAATTTCTTTGTAATCTTTGGCTGTTTCTTTATATCCTTCTAAAACTGCTTTGAAACTTGATTCATAATGTTTGTAGTGTTTGCTTTCTAATGCTTGTTTTAACAAATGCAAATCAACTGCCTTATGTTCTTCTTTTTGATCTATAAAGCTTAGGCCAAAATCTATGAAATAAACTTCATTGTCTTTTAAGATCATGTTTGATGTTGTTAGATCTCCGTGAATTATATTATTGTTGTGAAGTAGTGCAACTTGTTTGCCTATTATTTTACATATTTCTAATCTTTTTTTATCATTAAATGAATCTAAGTGTTCAGCTAATTTCTTTCCATCGATATAATCCATTACAACCTTGAATTCTTTTTCTGAAGAAGTATTATCTAATTTTGGTACTAGAATTATTTTTGATGCTTTTTCTAAAATTGTTATTTCTCTTCTTGTCCTATATTTTCTTATTTTATCATCTAATTCTTTTATTCTGTAAGATTTAGAAATTCTTTCTTTTATTATTAAATCATTATCTTTGAATAATTTAGCTTCTGCTCCTTGCGCTATTAAGACTTTCACATTCCCATCCCTTTGGGCAACTTTCCTTTAAATTTCTTCATTAGTTTATTAATATCTTGTTCTCCACCCATTCCTTTCATTATTTTCATTACTTTTTTACTTTGTCTGTATTGTTTCAGTAATCCTCTAATTTCTTCTACTGAAATTCCTGAACCTTTAGAAATTCTCTGTATTCTAGAAGAATCAATTAAATCTGGATCTTCTAATTCTTTTCTTGTCATAGATTGAAGAGCAAACTTCCATTTTTTCATTTTATCTTCTTGCACATCAAGCATATCTTTTGGAACTGCGCTTCCCATTCCTGGAATTAATTCTGCTATTTTTGATAATGAACCCATTGAAGACATTTTTTCCATTTGATCATATAAATCTACAAAATTAAATTCTCCTTT
>CAYJQZ010000067.1:0-3903 GCA_964372555.1 Candidatus Woesearchaeota archaeon
TTAGTCCTGAACAATTAAAGAAGATTGTGAAAGAGGTCGAGAAGATTAGGATAAAATGAGAAATATTCAGTTAACCTTTGGTTAACCAGAAAGATTTATATAGTCTATAATTTTAATTCTGAGAATGGAAAAATCAAGACCAGTAAGAGAAGAGGATAACAAAGTTGTGATGTCCAAATTACCGAGGCATGAATTTGCCAATTTTAAAAAAATATGTGATGCCGAGAAGAAAACAATAAATAAGAAATTAAGAGAACTCGTTAATAAAGAAATAAATGAAAATTTTGGCTTTGCTGTTGAAGCTAATGGCTCTAAAAAAAGATTCTTTATTCCTGCTGAAAGCAGGTTTCTAGATGTTATTGAATTGGAGGATGAGGATGAATAAGATATTAGAATTTATTTTTGATAAAAAGAAAGTTCATCAAATCTTATTTTTTTTACCTTTAGTTACTTTTTATTTAACGAATCAATCAAGATGGCTACTTTTTGGAAATTTAATTCTATTAGCTATTATGGAAGTTTATAAAATAGATTTAGAGAATAAAGTTAAAATTATGATATCAAATAGGGTTAAGCAAGTTTCGAAGAATAAACCACTTTTTAGAAACTGGAAAGATCAGATAAAAGATGCTGGAGAAGAATTTAATTATATATATGCCTGGTGGTTTTTCGGTTTAATAGGAATAATATTTATAATAATTTTTATTTATTCAACTTATCTTTCATACCTTTATTCTTGGATTTTATTTGGAATACATTTATTTTTGATAGCATATTTTCTTTTTTTAGAACTTATTCTTAATTATAACTTTAAACTCTTAGCAAAAAATCAAAAGCAACAGAAAGAACTAAACAATAGAAAGAGGATTAGGAAATGAAGAAAGATTTGTTATATGAAAACGCTCATAATTCAGCCGAACACTACAACTTTGTGATTTGGACAGTTTTTTCTATAGCGATTGCTATATCTTTATATATATTATATCTTGTCTGGCCTGCTAAATCTGGTCTTGGAGCCATGCAATTTTTTATGGCTTTTCTTGGATTTCTTATTTTATTTTATGGTATCTTAACGATAGAATCATTTAATCAAAAAAAGAGTTTATTATATAAAGTATATAACTATGGAATGAAATCTAATTTAGAATCTAAAATTAAAAAATTACCTTTCTTTAGAATTGAGTGGGTTGCAGAAATGATTTTATTACTAGTGCTTTTAGCATATGTTTTCTTTTTCAGGTTTGTTTGGTATAATAATTCTCTTGCAACATTTGGAAAAAGGATTATGTTTTCTGATTTACCAATTTTTTTATTATCTTTAATTTTATCTGTTATAGTTATAATTAATTGGATTAAAAGACCGAAAGATAATAGTGGAAACATTATAGAAAAAGTTAGAAAGATTATATTTGGGAATTGCTTAAAAAGCTATGATGATATTGTGGAGATTAAAAATGATACAAAAACATAAATCCGTCTCAACCTGGGAAGATATCTATAAGATAGAGTCTGAACATCCAAATGAATGGAGGAAAGTCTTACATGAATTATATAAAGAGAATACGATCATTCACCCAATAAATTATTCAGATAATCCAAATGAAATTCATCCATTAGCTAAAAGAATAAAGATAAGTCAAAGAAGTTTTATGAAATCAGTAAGTTTTCTAAAAGTAAATGGACTTATTGAATTGAAAGGCAAACTTGCTCATATCTTTATTACGCCTAAGGGTTTTGATATTGCAAGAGAAGAACAAAATCATAAACTTAATGCTACTTTACAGACAATTATAATTTATCTGACAACAATCATTGCTATAACCACAGCTTTTGAGTTATTTAATAATTTAAAGATTATTGATGCGCTAACATTGTTTATTTCTTATCTAATTAGCACGATAATAATCGTTTATTTCTCTGTATTTGTTATATTTAGGAGGTTATTGAGATGAACAAACTTCCTAAAGACTGGAAAGAAGTTGAATTAGGAGAAATCTGTGAAATTACTGGTGGCCAACCTGCACCACAAGACGAAAATGCTTTTTCAGAGAAAGGAGTCCCATTTGTTAGGATGCAAGATTTAGGAAAGTATCATTTAACCTTAAATTTAACAGAAACAAAAGATAAGATAAATCCAAATTATAAAAAAAAATTCTCTCTCATTAAAAGGGGGGCGATATTAATTCCAAGAAGTGGTTCAGTAAGTTTAAATCATCGCGCTATTTTAGGAGTAGATGCTTACATTGTTAGTCATATTTGTGCCTTAACTCTTAAAGAAAGTGCTAAGATAGATAATAAATTTTTTTATTATGCATTAAGAAGGTTTGATATGCGTATAATTATGAATAAAACTACAGGACTAGATGCTATTAATTTCTCTGATTTAAGAAAAGTTAAATTAAGTCTCCCACCCCTCTCAATCCAGAAAAAAATCGTCTCAATCCTAGAAAAAGCAGAAAAATTAAAGCAAAAACGAGAAGAAGCTGATAAGCTGACGCAGGAATATTTACAAAGTGTTTTTTATGAGATGTTTGGAGACAAAGCAGAACTAAAAAATTTAAAAGATGTATGCGAAATTATAATGGGTCAATCTCCACCAGGCAATTCTTATAATGAAAATGGGGAAGGAACTCCTTTCTTTCAAGGTAAAGCGGAGTTTACCGAGAAGTATCCCATAGTAAAAAAATGGACTACACAACCAACAAAAATAGCGCTGCCTAATAGCGTCTTAATGTCGGTGAGGGCACCAGTTGGTTCAGTTAATTTATGTAATATTAAATGTTGTATTGGGAGAGGTTTAGCCTCAATAGTTCCTAAAAATGAAGTAAATTTACAGTACCTTTATTCTTGGTTTAGATTAAATGAGCAAAATATTTCTGATATCGGGATAGGTAGCACATTTAAAGCAATTAGTAGTACGCAACTAGCAAACTTAAAAATCCCCCTCCCCCCCTTCGCTCTCCAGCAAAAATTCGCCTCAATTGTAGAGCATATTGAAAAATTAAAAGAAAAACAAAAAAAATCAAAGGAAAAAATTGATGAAATGTTTAGTGCATTGATGCAGAGAGCGTTTAAGGGAGAGTTAGTGAGATGAATAAAAAACATAAAATAGAATTACTAACATTTTGGATTCAGAATTCAGATAAAGTTGGAGAAATACCTCCTAAGCTGAACGAGTACATAACTTTAGAGGAAGTTAACGATTTAACTGTCCAAATAGGAAGTTTAGACAAAAAAGATTTAATAGAACTTAGAGATGAATTAAAAAAAGATGTTCAAGAAGAAAAAAATAAAAGGAAAGAAAAATTTGAATTGTTTAAATCGTGGATATATCCAATTTTAGTTCCAATTATCACAACAGTATTAATATTCTTTATAATGAATAATTTTGTTAATCCTCCAGATGTACTGGATATTTCTGTTATGGAGTTCTACAATGTCCCAGCTTCATCAGATGTGCAACTTTCTTTTCTTATTACAAATCAAAATTCAGCAAAGTTAGTTGTTCATAGTTTAGGTTATCAGTTTGGTTGGACAGATCCAAATCCTATAGGGCAAAATTTTACGCCTATAGAAACACCTAGAATTTATTCAATAAACGATACAAATATCAATTCAAAGAACAATGAAATTATTTTAAACGGAGCAGGGCAAGACGGGGATTCAAAAATAATGACTGTTGTATTTAAATCACCTCCTGAATCTTCTAATTTGTATACTTTTAAAATAATCGCAGATACAGATAAAGGTAAGATAATTAAAGAGGTTAAATTAAATTCAATTAGAGCAATTGAAAAAGAACAATGATCTTAAATAAAATATTTGGGAGCCTATGATATGTTATCCACAAACCTAAAACCTAAAAATAGTAAATTTTATAAAGGCAGTAATAGTTATTATAGT
>CAYJQZ010000068.1:0-3752 GCA_964372555.1 Candidatus Woesearchaeota archaeon
AGCAGCCCTAGTTGTAAAGAATGCAGATGCATTCAGTGCAGACCTAGAAGGCAAGAACAGCGTAACTGTTAGCGGAACATCATTTGAGCTATCAGGTATAACTGTAGCATAAAGGCTTAAAGCCTTTTCTTTTTTCTTTTTATTATCTTTTCTTTATAGAAATATTTTTATTCAAGTAGTTTTTCTATTTGTATTATGAAAAAGCAGAAATTTTCCAAGGATAGAATTATTGAAGCAGCTGTTGTTAACAATCAGAAGTCTTTTTTTAATAAAAAGTTTGGGCTTATAGCTGTTGGTATTTTGGTTTTATTAATGATAATTTCAATATTTGCTGTTGGTTTAGGTAGTGATAATACAGATCCTGCTGATACTAAAGCAGAATATAATGGATTTAAGTTTATTAGGGGCAGCGGGATATGGCTTACCACAATTAATAATCAGAGATACTACTTTGAGTTAACACCAAATGAATTAGTTGATATAACAAGTATAGATTTAAGCAATGAATCTTTTGGTTCAAAGGTTTATATAGCTTTTAATCCTGAAGAATTTTCTGAGACTAGTTTAGAATTACTTAGACTTAAGGAGTTTATGCTTGCGAGGGGAATGCCTGCTTATTTAGCATGCATAAAAGAGGAAGGATGCGGCAATATACCAATAGTTGACTGCAATAATATTAATAAAGTAGTTTATTTGACAAATGGAAACAAAACAGAGATATACAGAGATAATAGCTGTATGGTATTAGAATCTAAAATTGGAGAGGAACCTTTAGTAATAAATCGTTTTATGTATGGGGTTTTAGGTGTTATGTGAATGGCAAGGAAAAATTTAAATAAAATAACTGATTCAACCACCTTTTGGTTTATAGTTGTATTGCTAGTTGCCTTCGTTCTTATAGGTCTGGGATTTTATTGGTTTAAGGTTCTTAATGATAGAGCTTATTACAATTATGAAGGCAAGGGGGGAGACTATCAAATAGGAAAGTCTAAAGTTGGTAATGTTGTATTTTATCATATAAGTGTTTTTTTTGAGGGTAAAGAATATATTTATTCATTTAGGAATCATCCAAAAGATTTAGAGGATGTTTATCTAGAACCAGATTTAGACAATAAATTAAATAGGCCTGGCGGTATAAGAACTTTATATGTTATAAATGATCCTGAATTAGTAAATATGACTAATGGGAGGTCTGTAATTGCAACTGTGGCCTTTCAACAGATTCTTGGCGGGGAATATGGATTTTATGGTCTTAATGTTGAGAATGCTTATACTGCCTTTGTGAATAATGGTACTGAAATTATAACATGCGATAACGTTGATGATAATACTGCAGTTATTTATGTGAAAATAGGAGAAGAGACTAAGGTTTATTCTGAAGATGATTGTATTATTGTGCAGGGAAGAGGGCAAGACGGCATTATAAGGGCTGGAGAGAAATTTGCTTATTATTTAATTGGGCTCTTCTAATTGTTATCGGTAGATTTTTAAGCTAAGTTTATTCTTTTTTATTTGTGGTGCCGAGATCGCATAATCTGGTAGTGCGCTGGTCTTGAATTTACACTTTTACTAAAAGTGCAGTCAAAATAAAAGAAGCGAACCAGTGCCCGCAAGGGCTTGCAGGTTCAAATCCTGCTCTCGGCGTTTAAAAACAAGTTTTAAATAATAAAAAGCAGGTGTAAAATTATGGTTTTTGAGTTTGGAAATACTTTGGGGTGGTTGGCTTTTCTTTCTTTAATACCCCTTATTATTATATATTTGATAAGACCAAAGCCCAGTAAACTTAAGGTTCCTTCTTTAATGTTTTTTATGAAGAGAGTTAGCAGCAGCACAACACAATCTTTATTTAGGTATTTTCAGAATGATTTATTATTTTTCATACAGTTATTAGTTTTAGCATTGCTTGCCTTCAGCATTGTTGAACCTTCTTTGATATTAAATAGAGATGTTGTTTCTAGTAACATTGTTTTTGTAATTGATGTAAGTGCAAGTTCTCAGGTTTTAGAAGCAAATAACAAGACTAGATTAGAGATCTCTAAAGAAAAAATTGAGGATTTAGCAACTTCTAAGAATTCTTTAGTTCTTTTGAAATCTTCACCTATTATTGCTTTGCAGAATGTTGGGAGGAGTGAACTTGTTAGATATCTTAATAGGCTTGAAGCAACAGATGACAGCAGCGATATAGCTGCAGCAATTTCTTTAGCAGGAGATATGTTAGCAGAAAATAAAGGAAGGGTTGTTGTTACGAGTGATTTTGTAGAAAGCAAGGGTGTTGATGCTGATGTTGCAAAAAATGTTTTAGAGAGCAGGGGGGTTGCTGTTGATTTTGTTGATACAAAATTAAGTAGAAGAAATAATGTTGGGATAGTAAATATGATAATTAATGGTGAAGATGTCAATTTGTATGTTAAGAATTATAATGATCACCCTGTTAATATTAATTTAGAAGTTAATGATAATATTAATGAAATTAATTTGGCTGCTGGAAGTGTTGAACCATTTGTATTTACTTTGAATAATAATATGACAAATGTTGAAATTTTAAATGATGATGATTTCATGATTGATAATAAAGTAGTTATTACCCGGCCTTATAAAGAGAAGATAAATGTTTTGTTAATAACAAATAGGCCCAGCAAATTTTTAAGAGCAGTGTTAAATTCAATAGAGGGTGTTGTTTTAACTGAGGCTGAACCACCAATTGTTTCTACAGGAGATTTTGATATTTATGTTATAAGTGATATTAATGAAAAAAGTGTTGTTGTTAATACTTTTAGAACTATAATGGAAGATGTTAGAGATAATGGCAAGTCAGCAATAGTTGTTGCACAGAGAGATACAGATGAAATAGATTTTGAGGGGCTTTTGCCTATAACTTTTGGTAATTTTAGTGATGGGGGCCTTGCTGAAGTTCATCAGATAAATAGGTTTACTAAAGATGTTGATTTTGGCAGTATTACTAAAGTATTTGATTTTTCTAATGATGAAGATAGTGCAACGATTGTTTCTGTTAATAATCAAAGCGTTGTTTCTTTATTTAATTTAGGTTTAGGTAAGGTTGTTTATTATGGTATAATGGAAGACCAGAGTGATTTTAAAATTACACCAGGTTATCCTATTTTTTGGAGCAATTTAATTTATACTCTTTCTAGTAGAATGGATTTAAATGATGTAAATTTAAGATCAGGATATATTTTTGAAGTAGGAAACGAAAGCAAAGTTTTAGATAAAGTGGGTACATATGAATTAAATGATGGTATTATTGCTGTCAATTTGGTGAATGAAAGAGAATCTGATATTAATTTTGTTGATACGGAGAGCAGTGCGAGATATGCAGGAACAGAACTTGAAACTATAAAAAGCAAGGTTGATTACAGACTAGATGTTTATTTGGCTGCTTTGGCATTGGCACTTGCAGTTTTTGAATTTATTTATATAAAATTCAGAGGTGAAATATGATAGATTTAGTTAGTTTAGGTTTCAGATATTTTGAAAGACCCTATCTATTAATAATTATTATCCCTTTAATTATTTTATTAGTTTATCTTATAAGAAAAGATATTGTAAATTTGTATGCTACCCAGGAATATGCAAATAGAAGAAGAAAATTGAGAATTTTTGTTTTTGTAACTAGATTATTTATATTTTTACTTTTACTTGTTGCTTTAGCATCTCCTTATATAGAAACAACCAGAACTGTTGCTGGTGATCCAAAAGTAAAGATCCTAATAGATAATTCTACTTCTATGGAA
>CAYJQZ010000069.1:0-3700 GCA_964372555.1 Candidatus Woesearchaeota archaeon
AGGAACTTTGGGAGAATTAGTTCATGCATTAGATAATAAAAAACCTGTAAAATTATTTCTTAATTTCGATGAAGAATGGCCAAAATTTTATGAAGGACTTGCAGAAAAATATCATTATCCTCGAGAAAGATTATTAAAAATTTATTAATTTATCTACTTAGCCTTACTTAACTGTTCAGAAAATTCATCTAATTTTTCATCAATCACATCTAAACTTTTGGAGAGAATCTCTTCAGCAGATAGTTTACCCCAGGATTCTATTGTAAATATAAAGTCTTTTTCACTATTTTCTATTTTTATTCCATTCTTTTCACATACTTCTTCATAACCTTCATTCCATTTGGAAAAGTCTGCAACTTCCAATTTCTCTCCTTTTTCTTTTAATAAACCATCACATTCTTGCATTGCTGGTTTAACTCCTGTTTTCTTTTCTATTGTAAATTCAGGATAGCCTCTGTAAAAAGCAAGACAAGGAGTAAATTTAGCATGTTCTTTTCCTGTGCCTAAAGTTGCAACAGCTTCAAATTCTAGCTCTTGGCCTTTAAGTAACTTTATTACTGGCATTTTAGCATAAACTGGTTTAACTTTTGGATCTTGAGATTTTAGATCTGATGCATAAACTGTTAATGGCCCTTCTGCTTTTAATGTTATTACGCTTTGGCATTTTGCACAGCCTGCTCCCTTACATGAACATTTTTCAGGCAATTCATAAGAACTAAGATCTGTTAATAATGGAAGCATACCCAATCTATG
Source organism: Candidatus Woesearchaeota archaeon (assembly GCA_964372555.1). Taxonomy (GTDB): domain Archaea; phylum Nanobdellota; class Nanobdellia; order SCGC-AAA011-G17; family GW2011-AR18; genus CAYJQZ01. Next base: position 754 of record CAYJQZ010000069.1, read on the forward strand.
AGCAATAATTTCATCAAACAAGGCAGAACTGTTCTTGAGGAAGGTTACCCTTCTAATAGCCATTGTTGGTACTTCAGAAACCATTATTCTTCTTAATGTATTTACGAAAGCTGGATCTGTATCTTTTATTAGAAAGATAAACTTGTTTCCTTGTTTATTTAATAGCTTTAGGTCCATTTTAGCTCAAAAATAGTATAGTTGGAAAATATAAACCATTTAAAAAGGTTTTTGTTTATTTGGCTGTCTTGTCTTTAAGAGATTTTCCTAATAACTCTTCTATGATATTAGACATTTTCTGATTCTTTTCCTTTGCATATTCTCTTAATTTTTTTATTAAACTTCTATCTAAAGTGAAATTAACTCTTTCTTTATACTGCAATCTAGGTAGCTTCTTTGTTCTTTCAAATTCCAGCATTGCTTCAAAAGCTTCTGGATGTTCTCTTATTGCTTCCTTTGCTAATTTTACAAATTCTTTACCTGATAGCATTTTTTATCATTCTCCTTATATTTTCTATGCTTGTTATATTTTTTGTTATTACTATTATTATTACTTTTTCTACTCTATATAAGTCATAAGCTTTTTTATTAGCTTTGAAGTAAGCTATCAAAACTGCTAAAGCTGTTCTTTTATTCCCTTCTTGAAATATGTGATCTAACGCTATTGCCCTAACTAAATAGGCTGCTTGTGTTATCCAATCTTTTGTTGAATCTACAGCTTTAATTGCAAATTCTAGACTACTTTTATTTATAATTCTCCCTTTATCAAAATCTTTATTTATTTCTACTATGTCGTTGCTTGTTAACATTAGTGTGTATAAGTGTGTATAACTATTTAATAATTTCTCTTTATAAATCTTGCTATTTGTTACTACCGGGCGATTACAATAGAAACGAAAAGTTTATAAACAATTAACATTTAGTTTTTGTATAGGTTTTAAAATGGATTATACACAATACCAACCGCAAGGATTAAAACTACCAGAATTGCCAAAAGAGGCTAAAGAAAAGCTAGATGCAATGAAATCTAAGTTAGATAAGTTTTCTAAGGCTTTAACTAAGGAAAACAAAGATATAATGGGTATAGCTTTACTTCCTCCTTCTAGAATAAATCCAGAGGATAGGTTAACACCTGACGAGGCTGAGAAAGCAAAGAAGAGAATAAATGTTTTAGTTGTAATTGATGTAGAAACTAAGAAAGACTGGTCTGTTTTAAGAGAAAAAATAATCAGTAATTGTATAAAGAAAGCAAATGAAGTTGATGAAAATATTTTTGTAACTGTAATGGATATTGCTGAGGTAAGAGAGAATTGCTTTGATGCAAAATATGAAATATTAGAGATGATTGCTGCTGGTGCGATATTATATGACCCAAAAGATTTCTTATCTGCTATTAAAATTTCTGAGGTTCATAAGAGCATGGTTCTTAAGAAATTTGATAAGTATATTGTCAGTTATGTTGCTGTTGGTTCTTTATTTAGAGGAGATGCTACAAGCAATGACATTGATGTTGCTGTTGTAATAGATGATACAGATGTAAAAAAGATGACTAGAGCTGAACTAAAAGACAAGCTTATGTCAATTATATGGGGAATGGGAAGAGACGCTTCTCAAATAACTGGTGTAAAGAAGGCATTTCATATTCAAACTTATATTTTAACAGACTTCTGGGATGCAATAAAAGATGCTAATCCTGTAATTTATACTTTTTTAAGAGATGGTGTTCCAATTTATGACAGAGGAGTATTTATGCCTTGGAAATTATTATTGAAAATGGGCAGAATAAAACCTTCACCTGAAGCAATAGATTTCCAGATGGACATGGGTGAAAGATTAATTCAAAGAACTAAAGGCAATTTAATTAGAATTATGGGCGATGATCTTTATTATGCTATATTAAATCCTGCCCAGGCTGCTTTGATGTTGTATGGTATTGCACCTCCAACTCCAAAAGAAACCATAGAATTAATGGAAGAGATATTTGTAAAGAAAGAAAAATTACTTGAGAAAAAGTATGTTGATATTTTAGCTAAGATAAGAAAATATTACAAAGATATAGAACATGGTGAACTTAAGGAAGTAACTGGAAAGCAGATTGATGAATTGCTAACTGATGCAGAAGATTATATTAAAAGAATAAAGAAATTATTTGAAGAGATACAAGACAAAAGAGATGAAGAAAGTGTAGAAGAAATGTACAATAGCTGTATGAGTGTAATTGAAGATGCTTTGAAAGTTAATGAGATAGATGTTAAGAATAAATCTAATTTAGTTAATTTGTTTAAGAAACATTTAGTTGAGGAAAAGAAAATATTCCCTGAGAAGTACATGGAAACTATAAAACTTGTTGTTGATACACATAATAGTACAAAATCTAAAAAAATAACATGGCCTGAATTAGAGAAGATAAGAAGAGAGGCTAGACTATTTATCAAGGGTGTAGTTGAATATGTTCAGAGAAAGAGGGGATATGAATTAGATAGAGTCAAAATTAGATTTAAGTATGGTGATAAGTTCGGAGAAGCAATATTACTTGATAAAGTTGCTTTTATTGTTAATGATATTGATGCTCAGGATAAAGATATTAATAAAGCGGCATTGAAAGCTGATGGCAGTTTTGGTCCTTTAGAAAAAAGTTCATTAGAAGAATTAGAAAAAGAAGTTATGAAAGTACAAATGCCTAATAAGGTTTTCATAAAAGAGAAAATCTTTGAAAGTTTGAAGAATTTATTTGGAAAAGATATAGAAATACTTGTTAATTATTAATGTTGATAATATAATTAATAATTATTAAATTTATTTTTTATTTCATTTAATTTTTTATAATTGTCTGCTTCTATTGTTACTTTTACCACCTTTTCTGTATTACTTTTTCTTATATTCAACCAAAAATCTTCGTGATAAATAGATATACCATCTATTTTAAGTATTTTTTTGGCATTTTTTGAGA
>CAYJQZ010000070.1:0-3430 GCA_964372555.1 Candidatus Woesearchaeota archaeon
CACAAACTACCGCCTATACTAGTTCTCTATGATGTCACATCTTCTTATTTTGAAGGGGTATGTAACGAGCTTGCAGAATATGGTTATAACCGAGATGGCAAGAAAGCTAAAAAGCAAATCGTTATTGGACTACTTACCGATCCAGAAGGTGAGCCTTTATCTGTAAGTGTATTTAAAGGGAATACAGCAGATCCTGTTATCCGCCAATTAGAATGTTATAATTTTTCGGTTTACCGACAATTAAAAATGAGAATACAGTACTATTATTGTATAGTTATTTCTTTATTTGCTGTCAAGTCTATTTTTTCATTTTTTCTTTTTGATGCAACGATTGATCTATAGCTTTGTCCTTCTATATTAAACGTTTGGCAATTGTATATAATTCTATCTACAGCAGCTGCAGTAGTGAGTGGGTTTAAGAATACTTTTTCCCACTCTGAGTATGTTAAATTAGTTGTAATCATTAAACTTTTTCTTTCTGCCCTTTGTGAGATGAGTTGAAAGAATAAATCTGCTCCTTCTTGTGTTTGAGGTAAATATCCAAGTTCATCACATACAATTAAATCAAATCGATCTAGTTTATTTAAATAAGCATTTAATTCTAAATCACGTTTTGCAGTTAATAAATTTTGGATTAATAAATTGCTTGAAGTATAAAAACATTTATAGCCTTGCTCACAAAGTAGTTGAGTAAGTAAAATTGCTAAATGTGTTTTTCCAACTCCAAAGCTTCCATAGAAGACTACATTTCCTGCTTGTTTAACAAATTCACCAGTTGCTAACCTTTGGAATTGCTTGTCATTAATTCCATTTCTAATGCTAAAATCATATTGTTCTAATGTTTTCGTAAATGGCAATTTTGCATCTTTGATCAACCTTTGAATCCTATTGTTGTACTTTGTTCTAATTTCAGTATCGATAAGCAATGATAAGTATTGCTCATATGTATATTTTTCTTTTTCAGCTTGCTTTGCTAGCTCAACATAATCCTTACAAACTGTAAAAAGACGTAGTTGTTTTAAGTTAATAATTAATTCATCATGCCTCATTTTCATATCGTTGTTTCTCCTGTTTTTGGAATAAAACTGTCATAATCTGACAGTCTTGGTTTAAGTGAATGCTGATTAAACAGCTCCGTAATATCGATGACAGGACAAGGTCTTCTTTCTACTAACAAAAGCTCTCTCACATCATCGAATGGTTTTATACTTTCTGCAGCAATAACTAATTGCATAGCTACGGCTATTTCTTTTAAATCGACATAGTAAATAAGATTGATAATTCTTAAAAACTCTCGTTCTGCTGAATGTTTATCTAGTTTTAATAAATAATGATAACAATTCTTAAATATAGGTTCTGGGAATAACATCTCTCGATGTACCCACCTAATCATTGCTTGAGGTTTTCTTATTAAAGATGTGATAACATGTGACAGCAATATTGAATGCTCACCATCTGGTTTTCTAGGATGATTAGCTAAAATTTCATCTGCCTTATTTGCTCTAAATATTTTTACTGTATATGCATCTGCCACAATCTTGCACTTGCTATCTATTGCGCAATCTGGCACAGAATATACTGATCTACTTATTCGAACTGTTCCATATTTTGATGCACTGGTATCTATGATTTTACATAAAACTTCTGTGTTCCGTTTGGGTAATGGTAAAAGCTTAAGTTTTTCTTGTTGATACTTTTCTTCTAGCGCTGTTTGAGTTTCTTTTATAAAGTTCAAAAGCCATTTATTTAAATCATCCCAATCTGTAAATATAATTCCATCAAGCTGTACTCGTACTTTAATTCTTCTCGTAAAAGTTCTAATATCCCTTTCTACATGTCCTTTTTCATTACCTTTTGCTGGTGTACAAGGCAAAACTCCAAAACCATAATAATCAATGGCTCTTTGAAAAGCTTCGGTCCACTTTCGCAATCTACCTTTTAATACTTGCTTGATACATGGAGCTAAATTGTCAATTCTAATGTTTTCAGTAAGTCCACCTGCATGTTCAAAAAAACTGTGAATACCATCTAAAAAACATTCATAATTTAAAAATGGGTAAGCTTTTATATAAGTCTTTCCACTATAAGGTAGAGTACCGTAATGTAAATTAACAGCTCGCGTGCCACTTTTAAATGGAAGCTCTACTGACTCTTTAAAATCAAATTGTGTTTGTTCGGCTGGCTTGTATTCTTGTTCAAAAAATCTCTCCTTTGGCTTAGATCCTAATATCTCAGAAACTCTTCTTTCTATTGTTCTTAAACTACCTGTATAGCCTTGTGGTGTTAGCATCTCGAAAATATCCACTGCTTGTATTTCTTCTATATTTTCAAGCTTGTTTGTTATTGTATCTTTGTATGGTTCTGATGGATCTACTCTTGTTTTATATTCCCGTTTCTTCATCTCAGGGGGTGAGTTGCTTAAATAATATTTACTTACAGTAGCCCAACTCATTCCTAATTTTTCTGTAATTTGTAATCTGCTTAATCCTGAGCGCTTTAGTTCTCTTACCTTTTTAAAATGATATTGACTCATCATTGCTCCTTTTCCTCCTTAGTAAAATAATGATCTAAGGAGTTAGTTATATTACATAATCTATTGGCTATTTGCCTTTATCTAAGGGTAAATACCAAAAGTACTTTAAAGTAGCTGGTTTTAAAGCATATGGGTTTAGCCATCCTAATTCTTCAGTTTTTTAATATATTCTGTGCTGCATCAAATTTTTCAGTTCACATAACACTTTCATAAACCTTGTATTTTATTTGTAATTTTCTTTCCGAACAAGACCCCGCTGATTGTCCAAACGACAGCAGTCGTTTGGCGCGAGCAGGATGCGAGCGAGGATGCGAGCGTATCAGCGGGGATAAGTCAGGAAGACTTAAAACTCTAAAATCATTTGTTCACCGCTCCGCTGATGTATGACAATCCAATGATTGGCGAGGCTTGTCATTATTATAAAAAATTATAAAAACAAAAATAGTCTTCTATTTCACATTTTGTCTGTACTCCGTTTTTGGACTAAATAAGAAATGAACAAAGTGATCATTCATTTTCATTAGTAAATTCTAATTGTCGTTTAATGGAGCTGCTACAATCGTTAAAATTCCTATGTAATATTAAATACTTCCAATTAATGTTTTTTTATTACTGTGATCGCGTTCTTCAAAAATATCTATAAAACGAACATTTTCTTGTATATTCCATAGATCGATTACAATTGTTATTGGTATTCTTTTTAACTTTGATAATGCAATTAATTCAACATGTTGAGTTCCTTTCTGCACAATTTAGTGCTAAAAAAATCTCATTTTTAATTGTCGTTGTTAGTAAATTCTAATTGTCGTTTAACAAACATTTCATGTTTTTAGTTTCAAAGTATGGATTGGTACCTAAAAACTCAATGTTAGATACATATAGTGCTCAACATAGTGC
>CAYJQZ010000071.1:0-3369 GCA_964372555.1 Candidatus Woesearchaeota archaeon
TAAAGAAATAAAATAGAAAAGAGTTTATAAAAATTTATGGCTTGAAGATATTAAAAAATTTTATCAAGCCACCTGGTGAATCTACTAAATAAAGATCCTTTCCTTAAACAACCTTCTCCTTCACAATAAATACTTAAATCAATACTTAAAGCAAGCTCTCCGTCAGGATTATAAATCTGTATCTCTTTTCCTTTATTAAAATACGGAACACTAAGTGTAACTCTGCTAATTGGCCGAGATATTATCTCTTTCGTTGGTTTGGTTAATCTCTTAGGAAACACAACTTGCTTGCCATTTTCATCAAACCATTCTCTTGGAGGAGCCGTTCCTTCAAAATCAAACCTATCAATATACAAAGAATCTCCATCTAAAGAAATAAGCCTTAAAGTATAGGGTCCGTTTAAAAAATCTCTTCCTTTAAAAGCTGTCGTTAGATAAAGATTATCTAAGACTATACTCCCATCATCATTTAAAGTTAAACTAACTCGATATACAGATAAAGGCTCTTCAGCTAAAACACTAATTAAAAGCAATACGGGAATTAAAAATATATAACACTTCATCAACATCACCCTTTCTTACTAAGTTCCTTGGCAGTCGAAATGCCACCGCCTCCTGATGGATAATCGCACCTTATATTTATATAAGTATTATTCTCTTTTTTAGTCACAACATCTATGCAAGTTCCCTTACCGCAAGTACCACTATAAACAATTTCCCATTCTCCCACTTTCCCGCTACAACCACCGCAACAATTTTCAAAAGTTTTTGCATTTTCAGTAACATACTCATGTTTATTAATGCATCTTTCTCTAAACAAATTATCACATAAAGGAGTAAAAGAGCATTGTTCCTCTATAATTCCATTACAATTATAATCTATTTTATCACAACTTTCGCTTAATCTATCACCGACGTCCCAGAAAGTAACTATAGGATGTCCAGAATGTACAGCATAATAATTATCTTTACAATCTAAATTTTCAGCAGAACCATCTTCATCTAAATCTGATAGAAACGGTTTCTGTTTACAAACAACCTCTGCGCAAGGAGGCAAAGCATTTTCATCTATGTTATATTCTTTAGATGGACAACTTCCACAGAGATTAGTAAAACAATACCCGGGTAAATCTCTACATGAATTAGGAGTACAGCAATCAAAAAACCAGTTAATTCTCATTTGATCAGTAAGGCTAAAATCCCCTCCACTAATCATCATAATAGGCCCAACATGCTCTTGAATGTATCCATTATCATCATTCTCCCCGCATATAGGAATACATTTTCTTCCGTCTAAGTGAGTTACAGAATAATTATTACATTCTTTTAAGGTTTCAAAAGTATTTGGATAAGGGATTGGGGTAGTAAAGCGCTTATGCTCACAATAAGCATCACCCAAATTAATTGGATTATGTCCTAATTCATGAGCAAGCACAGCACCTGTTCCTTCTATATCATTAACACTAAGGGCAATTTCAGAATTGCTTCTAAAATCTCTTTTACTAAATTTAACACCAGTATCTTCTCCACAGCTTTTGCTATAGAAGAGTACATTAAATAATTCATTGCACCTCAACCAAGTGCTATCTCCTTTATATGTTTCACAAGAATCTTTTTCAAAATATTGAGAGAGATAGAAACTAAATTTATTTCTATATTTATTATATAATTCTGAAGAATTAAGCATCTTGTTTGTAACATTTATTACATCATCTTCAAAAGATTCAAAAGCATCATAGTTATCAGCATAAAAAGCAACATTTACAGCATTTTTCTCAGGAATAATACCTAACTCATTATCAATATTATTACATTTAGGTAAATCCAATACTTTGAAATTAAACCAGTCGCTTATAGTAGTCACATCATTATTATTAATTAAAGAGATTCTAAGAGAATAGTCGCCGGGTTTAGAGATAATATTTTTGTCATTTTCAATAATGAAGCTACATTCATAAAAATTATTTAAAGTATTTTTGTAACAATAAATATCATCATTCAATTTTTTTAAATAACCCCGCTCATCTCTAATTACTGCAATTCCTTTCCCTTCCTTGAGACCATCAGGTTCTATTACATCAAATCTAAAAAAGATATCTGAAGAAAACTCATTAACAAAGTAAGTATCTCTGAATGTAAAATTTCTAAATAATGGTCCGGCGTTTATCCTGCTACACTTACCATTGTCTTGACAAGAAAATCCTTCCAAACACCCGCACTTACTGCAGTCTGCTATTAACTTAGAGTCCTTACATATTAATGGTATAGAATAAAGCGAGCATTCCTTCTCAAAAAGACCATTTTCAATACAAGACTCACACATATCATTTGCAAAACATCCAATATCATCACAATCAACTCGGCTATTTCCATCATCATCAATCCTATTAGAACAAATCTCCACAGATGATCTAACCCAATCAAAAATGTTGCTGAAAAGTTGCTTTGAAAAATTTAAGGGAATTCTTCTATCAAAATTCAAACTACTAATTATCACTTTAGAACCTTTAAAGGTATCTGCAGACATTAAGGTTCCATAATCTGTTGTCAAGACGACGCCTGCATAAAAATCATCCTTACTTAGATTCTCCCATTCTTCTTTTTTTAAGTCAAAGGGTCCTACCTGAAATGCAACAACCTCCAAACTATTATCACTATTGAACTCTAAAGAAGCCAACCCTTTAATAAGATCGGTTTTTCTGCCTAATGAAATAGATGAAATTTCATTCTTATCACGAGAAAAATCCACATCAGATAAAAAATATAGTTTCTTCCTATCTTCGTTTGACATGGGCAACACATCTTCAAAAAAGATGAAAAGATTTCCGCCATGTTTCAAATATGCTTCAAATTTTTTTAGTTCGCGTGCATCATAGAAGTCTTTTTCTGAAACAATCCAGAAGATATTTTTATATTTATAAAGTTCCTCGAGCCCTGGAAAAGATTTGTCTTCTAAATATTCCTTATCAATTATTGGAGTCCTCGAAGATTTAACATCTCTATCATCGCTATAAAGATCGTACTCAACGCCTAAAGAATCAAAAATTTTTACCAAAGGATTTTTTATTTTGATCCTATAATATATCTCATCATTTCCAAAAAAATCTTCAATAACTATTGTAAAATCCTCATGATCTATTTTTTTACCTTTTTCTAAATCATAAAAAGGTTTATTGTCTATCGATAAACTAGCAGTTTTTTCTGAAACGTTAACATCATCTAAAGTTACAGGTATACCTAAGATTTTATCCGTATCACCTCTTTTCAAGAAGTTAAATCTTCCCTGTGAAGAATGAAGATCTATCAACATATTTTTTTCTTCACATTTCTCATAATTTTCAGCAAAGATAAAGAAATCTTCCACGTCTA
>CAYJQZ010000072.1:0-3343 GCA_964372555.1 Candidatus Woesearchaeota archaeon
GGCTGTAAGGGCCTCTCTTGAAGAAGCAAATAAATTAGGATATAAATTTTCTTTAGGGAGTAGGCCTATGCTTTCTTGGCGAAGACCTCAACCCATGAAGTCCCCCCGTCATTTGAGACTAGCGACTCAATAATTTCAAAACCATTTTCTTTAATTAGATTATTTAATTCATCCTGCTTGTAGAATGCATAAAATCTTGGTGAGTTGTTGTACCTTTCTTTTTCTATTATTTGTTCTCCTTCACCTTCTTTTACTGCTATGTAGAGAACTCCTTCTTTTTTAAGTGCACTGTGAAAATTTTTTATGAACTTTTGAGCTTCTTGTTTTGGTATATCTGCTAAAGTTGCCATGCACCATATTCCAACAAATTCTTCATTTGATACCATCTTTAGTAAATCCCCCCTTACTGCATTTACTTCTAGTTTTTTTGCTTCTTTAATCATTCCATCAGAAATGTCAACTGCAGTTACATCCAAACCATCTTCTTTTAAGTATGAACTGTCTCTTCCACAACCACAACCAGCGTCCAATACTTTTCCTTTTGATGGTAATAAAGAAACAAATTTAGAAAGTTGAAATTGAAGTAGTTTATCTTGAGTGTATTCTGCATATACAGAAGCATACTTGTTATAGGTTTCTATAGCTAGTTTTATTTTTTCCTGTATTGTTGGTTCCTTTTCAGGCATTAATATTTTAATTTTATAATGGTTTAAAAAGATTTTGATTAAAGAAAATAGTTATTGTGTTGCATTCATTTTTCTAAGTTTTTCAATAGTAACTCTAAGTCAGATCTTTGTGCTGCATGAACAACATAAGTGTCTGATGGATCTTTTATGTCACCCCACATTTCAAGTATGTAAGGTTCTATATCACTTACTATGCGATAGGCTCTTGTATCAGTTTTTATAACCTGCCATATTTCTTGACCATTAATCTTTCCCATTGATATTTCTCTACTTGTTACACCTGGTTTTCGTGATGCTTGAGAGTAAACCTGAGCAAAATAATTTACAATGTCTATAAAATTATATCTTGCATCTAATTTTATTGCAACAGATAAACTATTTCGTTCGTCTGTTATTTCTTGACTTATTATTCTCATAGCTTAATTCCATCAATAAAATTTAAAAAGACTGCTATTTGTTATTACTTTCTAATTACTATGTTTTCTTAGAATAAATTTAATTAATGAGTAAAACTAGGCTATATTATGGCCAATTTGAATGTGATTTATGAGGACTTACATAAGGCTTATGACAGCCAGGGTTGGTGGCCTATTTCTGGAAAGTATTCTGGTAAAACAAAATTAAATGAAAAAGAGAAGTTTGAGGTTTGTTTGGGTGCTATTTTAACACAAAATACTTCCTGGAACAATGTAGAAAGGGCTTTGCAGAATTTAAGAAAGAATAAATTACTTGATAAAGATAAATTAGATAGTGTTAATTTAAGTAAATTAGCTTTGTTGATAAAAAGTTCTGGATATAATAATCAAAAAGCAAAGAAAATAAAAGAATTTATAGGTTTTTTAAATTCTAAACCTGAAATTAACAGGGAAAATTTACTTGATATTTGGGGTGTAGGGAAAGAAACTGCAGATTCTATTTTATTGTATGCTTATAACAAGCCTTACTTTGTTGTTGATTCTTATACTAAAAGAATTTTTTCAAGATTAGGATTTTGTGATGATGATGCTACTTATGATGATTTGCAAAGGTTTTTCCATGAAAATTTAGAAAAAGATTTTAAGTTATTTAATGAATACCATGCTTTGATTGTTGAGCATGCAAAGAAGCATTGCAGAACAGAACCTTTATGCAAAGAATGCCCAATAAATAAACATTGTAATTTTTTCAAGAAAAACTACGAAAGACTTATTAATGAATAAATGATTCTTATGTTATGTTGTGGCTCAATACTAAAATTAACAATTTGGTGAAAACTATTAATCCTAAAGATATTGCTTTTTTGCTTGCTTCTGGCTTAGAAATAAATAAAGCAAAGAGGTCTAGGCAGAAGGCACAGGTTGCTTTGGATTGCTTATCTTCTCATGTTTCTTTTAAGAATTATTTTTTTGAGTTTTATTTTAGAGATTTTTCTCATAAACTAAGATGTGTTGCTCTTGGTGGTTTTTCTAATGATTTAAAGAGTCCATATGTTGGTAGGTCTGTTGATTCCAATAGCAGTGTTGTGTATAAAGTATTTCATACTAAAAAGGCATATTTTGATATTAATTTAGATAAAGAGCATGGAAGAAGGGGAGAGCTTGTTAAAAAATTAGGTGTAAAGGCTTCTTTTCTTTTACCAGTTGAAAACTTTGGGATTATAGTTGTTGATAAAAATGATACTGACAAGTTTGATGATTATGAATTAGTTTTATTGAAGCATTTTATTGATGAGGTTGTTAGCCCCTCTCTTGATTTGGCTTTTGATAATGAGAAGAATTTTGGTGCTTCAATTAGAGATTCTTTAACTAGATTGTATAATCATGGATATTTTATGTTTCAGCTTGATAATTTAATAGAAAATGCCAGAAGGTTGAATATACCTATAAGCTTAGTAATGATTGATATTGATTATTTTAAGAATTATAATGATATGCATGGCCATCCAAAAGGGGATAAAGTTTTGGTAAATGTGGCAAATTTACTTAGACATAATACTAGAAAAGGGGATGTTGTTGCTAGATATGGCGGAGAAGAGTTTGCTATTCTTTTATTTAATGCTAATGCAGGCGTTGCTGCAATGAAGGCTGAGCAGTTTAGAAAAGCTGTACAGAATTTTTATTTTGAGTATGAGAAGATGCAGCCAAATAAAGATTTAACTATAAGCTTGGGTGTGGCTAGTTTTCCTTTGCATACTAAAGAAGGCGCTGATTTACTAATTAAGGCAGACAAGGCTTTGTATAACAGTAAAAATAAAGGGAAGAATAGAGTTAGTGTTTATGGTAATTATTAATTACTCTTTCTAATTATTCTTGATTTATTTTTTGAAACTAAAACTTCTTCTGGTTTTGGTCTTGAATTATAATTAGAGCTCATTGCATAACCTGATGCTCCAGTATTTAACAATGCTAAAATATCCCCCTCTTTGAACTTTGTTAGTTTTCTATCTTTAGCAAATATATCTCCTGATTCACATATATTGCCTGCGACTGAAACTATTTCTTTTTCTCCTTCAACATTACTTGCATTCATTATTTGATGATAAGAACCATATAATATAGGCCTAATTAAATGATTTAATCCTGAATTAATTCCTATAAACTTTTTGAATGGTGTTTTCTTTATGTCTACAACCTCAGTTATTAAAAAACCAGATTCACCTATAATATATCTTCCTGGTT
>CAYJQZ010000073.1:0-3308 GCA_964372555.1 Candidatus Woesearchaeota archaeon
GGAATTGAAAGAAGAAGGATATACAAACAAGGAAGGCAGGATTTTTATTATACATTAGATGTCTATATTGAAGCACCCCCTGATATGAAAATAAAAGTAAGAAGGAAAGGTTTTAATGAAAAATCTATAGATCGTATGGTGGAAGAATGGGAAACTTTGAAATATTAAAATGAAATGGAAAAATTTAGCTCCAAAACTTGTAAGACAAAGACTAATAATAGAAGGTACAACTAAAAATATTGTAGAGCCAGAACAAATTAGATCTTATTTAGTTGAATTGGCTAAAGTAACAGGTATGGAGATAATTTCTGGTCCTTATGTCTACAGTGCGCATGAACTTGGTTATGGTGGCTGGGTTCACTGGAAAACTTCTGGAAGCCATTTTTATAGTTATCCTACTAAACTACCTTTATTTACTGTTGATATTTATACTTGCAAGCCCTTTTCTATAAATATTGCAGTTGATTTTGCAAAAAAATATCTAAAAGCTAAAGAAATTGCATGCAAAGAAATAAAAATTTAATTCTTCAATATCCTATAATAACTAACAACTAAACTTAGTACAGTTAAATGAGTGACTACAGCAACAACAATTAAAGTATAAGTTAAGTAAATATCTCCTAAAAATGTCGCAAGTATTAATCCAATAACTAAAAGTACTCCCCTGTCAAATCTTGATGCTAATTTGAAAGGCTTTTCTTTAGATAAAGAAATCCCTACATTTGAAATGACACTTATAATTATAGAACCAAATACTGCAACTACAACCCAAACATATCCTGGATAAATAATGGATGGAGCAATAAATGCAAAAGCCAACCCAATCAATCCTTCTACATATTTATCCATAGTAACATCAAATATTACCCCAAACTTTGTTGCTTTTTTACTTACTCTTGCAACCCAACCGTCACATAGATCACACAAACTAGATAACACTAAGAAAATTATTGAGATTAATAGATAATGTTTGTAAATTAAATATGCTGCAATAGCACCGAATATCAAGCCAAAGATTGTAAGCATGTTTGGGCTTATTCTTAATTTTATTAATTCATCTATTGTTTTAGAAAATTTAGTATTATATAACCAGTCCCTGTACATGTCTAGCATATGATATTTCTATTTACTCTGTTTAAATATATTTTGCATAGCAAAATCTTAAATAATAGCCTTATTTTTGATCGTCAATGGTTAATGTATTATTTCAATCTCCGCGAGAATGCAAGCTTTTAGATGGAATGACCAAAGTTGATATGCACTGCCATACTAATATTTCTGATGGAAGAGATAGTGTAGATGAGATAATTAAATATGCTAATAAATACAAAATAGGGATTTCTATAACAGATCATAATTCAATATCTTCTTCAATTAAAGCATGTAAATCCTTGTTTGCAATACCTGGAATAGAGATAACATCATCTGATGCAATGGATTTTTTAGTTTATTTCTACAAACCAAAAGACTTGGAACATTTTTATAATAAATATATAAAAGATAAACATTTGAGTACGAGAATATTTAACTTAAGAAAGTTAAAATGGACAACTGAAGAGCTATTAGATCATGTTAAAAAATATAATTGTGTTATTGCTTTGCCACATCCTTTAACAATGAGGCCAAAGAATAGTTTTGTTTATATGCATAAGAAACCTGGTTTAATGAGATACATAGACGCAATAGAGGCAATAAATTCTCTTTTAACCCAAAGAAATAATGAAAAAACAGCAGAATGGGCTAGAGATTTGGATAAACCAGTTACAGGCGCAAGTGATGCACATATTGCTAAACATTTAGGAAGGGCAGTAACTGCTAGTTATGCTGATAATGTTGAAGAATTTTTAGATAATATTTTAAAGGAAAGAAATGTTGTGGTTGGTAAGAGTCTGGAGGCATTTTTGAAATTACATGCTAAGACTGTAATATTTAGGAGAAATTTAACTTGGTGAAAATTATATTTTTGTATCTTCAAGAGAAATTTGGAGGATTTTTTTAGTATGGTAAAACATTACGTTGGCGGGCAGGCATTAATAGAAGGGGTGATGATGAAATACAAGAATAGAATAGCTATAGCTGTTAGAAAACCAAATGGAAGTATCAATGTTAAAAGAGAAAAATTAAAGTTAAAAGACAGCAATATTCCTTTCTTAAGAGGAATAATTAATTTAATAGTTATTTTATATATAGGTATAAAATCTTTAAATTATTCTGCTAGCGTTAGTACCGGTAAAGAAGACAATGTTGGTTTTTTAGAATTATTCTTTAGTCTAATTTTTGCTTTGGTATTTGCTTTAGTTTTATTTAAATTTGTACCTCTTCTTATTAGCTCTTGGTTAGCTAATGTGTTGCATGTTAATTATATTTTATTTAATATTATAGATGGGTTGCTTAAGGTTTGTATATTTATTTTATATGTTTATATTATTTCATTGATGAAAGACGTTAGAAGGGTATTTCAGTATCATGGTGCAGAACACAAGGCTGTTGCTTGCCACGAACATGGCAATAAATTAACTGTAGAAAATGTGCAGAAATTTAATAAAGAACATATAAGATGCGGGACCAGCTTTATATTTTTAGTTTTAATAGTTAGCATAATTGTTTATACTTTTATTCCTAGTAGCTATGGATTCTGGATGAAGTTATTATTAAGAGTGTTATTGCTTCCTGTTGTTGCTAGTTTAAGTTATGAGCTCTTGAGATTGGGTGCAAAATATAATATATTTAGTTTTTTGTCTTATCCAGGATTATTGATACAAAAAATAACAACTAAAGAGCCCAATAAGAAACAAGTTGAGGTTGCTATCAGCGCTATAAAAGCAGTACTACGTTAATTTTATTTTGGATTTCTTTGTTCAGCAAACTGTTTGAAGAATTCTTCCCCACCACTAAAGTCTGATGGCATTTCATTAAGTTGATTTGTATCTGCCATACCTAATCCTTGATCTGATAATCCAGTTAAATCTGGTAATAACCCAGACAGCAAACTTTCAGGTATTATTTTTATTAATATTTTTAATGATGTTCTTTCTGGATATATTTTTATGTTACCATTTTTTAGTTCACTTACAACGTATTCTGTTCCACTCTCTTCTACTGCTTTTTGGAATAATAAAATTAGTGCCATTGACTTTAATTGATTTGAATTTTGTGCTTCCGTATTCGCTAAGAATCCTGTTGTGTCGTTTGACTTTAAGAATTCAAAAATCTCCTCTTTTGTTGTAGTTATCCCAGCATCTTGAACTTCTATCACATCTACATTTCTAAAGAAGTCTTTTTCTACTACAAAAACAATTTTATTTTCT
>CAYJQZ010000074.1:0-3220 GCA_964372555.1 Candidatus Woesearchaeota archaeon
AGGCAACAAAAACTTCTGTCTTAATTATAGAAAATATAAACTGGATTAACCGCACATTCAATTAGATGATATTTCTATTATTTATAACACGGGTATTATTAGTAATAATGAAAATAATCCATACAAATTAAGTATAGTATAATAGTATGGGATATATTTTATAGTCATAAAGAATATAATAACATAAGATTTATGTGCTCTGTTTAATAAAAAAATGACAGAACTAGATATACTTTTTATAGGGGCTATGAACTACGATGTCTATGTCCCACATAAAAATAATTCTGCAGAAACAAGTTCTCTAACTGATGACATAAAAATGGAAATAGGAGGTGGGGCATCAATAACTGCAATCGCTTTAGCCAATTTAGGTTTACTTCCTGCCGTCGCTGGTTCTGTAGGAAGACATTCTGAAACAATTTTACAAGAGTTGGAAGATAGAAAAGTAAAACATTTTATAAAAAAATATTCCGAAGTTGAAACTGCAATTACTGTTGCAGACCATTATCCAAACGGAAGTAAAAGGTACAGAGCCAATACAAAATCAAACAAGCTTTTTACACTGGAAGATTTAAGAGAAATGTATCCTTATGTAAAAAGCAGTAGAGTAGTAATGAGAACAGGTTATCCATGGATGCCACAAATAGCTGGAAAACAGACGGCAGAATTGTTTAATTATGCTCGAAAACATAATATTACTACAGCTCTTGATATGAGCAATCCTGATTCATGGGAAAAAAGATTGTTAGAAGAATTAGTTTCTGATGTTGTTCCTAATATTGATTTATTATGTGCTAATGAAAAAGAATTGTATAAATTAGCAAGAAAAAAAGATGAGCCACAAATAAACAATTCAGAAATAGAAAACTATATGGAGCCTAAAAGATCTTTGGAATATGCATATAGATTATTAGACAAAGGTGTTAAAATAGTCAATTTACATTATGGAAAACGAGGGACTATGTTAATAAAGAGAGAAGACTACGTTTATGAAGAACCGCCAAAAGTAGAGAGATATGAAAATCCAACGGGTGGTGGCAATCTACAAAATGCTGGTGTTATCTATTGCATATTAAACAAAACAGATTTAAATTATGCTGCAAGATTTGGGAATATAATGGCTGTTTTGAGATTAAATGGAAATAACTTTCCGACCCTACAAGATGTTAAAACATATATGTAACAAAAACTTCAACTAATGTCTTTTCAAAATTTCAATTAACTCAGAAAAATTAGTTATCTGATAATCGGCTCTTTTATCTGATCCAAAACAGATAGTTTTACAGCCAATATTTTTCGCTATTTCCAGGTCTTTTTCATAATTATCACCTATAACAAGACATTCATTTGGAGATAGATTTAGCTTTTTGAATATTAAATTATAGTATTCTTCATTAGGTTTCATAATGTTTGTATCGTTACTGGTTATTACGAGATTAAAATATTGAAGAAGATTTGTAGTTTTTAACTTAGCCAATGTAGTTCCCTTAGAATCTTCTGTAAAAGCTGCAATTTTATATTTTCTTAATAATGATAGGGTTTCATGAACATGCTCATAGGGTTTAGTAAAATTAATTAATTCTCTTAAAAAGTTTTTATAAGCATTTTCAGTTATTTTTTTATTAATATTTAGTATATTGGCCAATTTAGAATAAGAGTATTTCCTAGTTCTTTCTTCTGGATTTCTACTTTGTTTTAATTGAGAAATAATTTCCTTCCATTTTTGATATAATACAGAGGATGGGAGATTTATATGCTTCTCAAATATTTGCATTGCAGCCATGTCTACTTGATTAGAAACTTCTCTTGTTTTTATTAGTGTATTGTCTATATCAAAAAGTATTGCCATTATTTTAAGATCTTCTTTTACATCTTCTTTGATAATTTTATTGGGATATATAATTTTGTTTGAATAAGATTTTAAATTTTCTAATACTATAACATTCTCTCCTGTAAATATACCTAATTCTTTTTCTTTGTTAATTGTTATAAAGTTATCTTCTAAAATATTATTGCGCCCGACAACGCTAGAATTAATGATACAATTTTTTCCTATTTTAGTACCTTCCATAATATAGCTATTGTTTATTTTTGAGCATTTGTCGATATAACAATCTACATGACAATAATCGCCTATTTCCACGTCTTCCTTAATAAAAGCATTACATCCAATATAGGATTTGGGAGAGATTTTATTTGTATAAACATGGTAGCTTTCGTTTTTTCTACCATATTTGTCAATAAAGAGTTTGGTTGCTTCTAGTATGTTGGGTGGTCTTCCTAGATCAATATGTTTTGCGTTTGTGATCCAGTAAGAAACCTTTTCGTTATTGTGGAGTATGTATTCTGGAGCAGGAATAATTTCGCCAAAACCAATTTTTTCTGCTGATGTAAAGAAGGATTCTTTCAGTATGTAAAGCCCGACTAAAGCATAATGTGATGGAAAATTTTGTTTTGGTTTTTCTATTATTTGGATTAATTGTTTTTTAGCATTAAATTTAGCAATTCCATATTCTTGCGGGTTTTCTACTTTTCTTAATGTAACAACTGCTTCGACATTTATGTCTCTTCCATATGTTTCTAGGAGTTTAGCAATTTGATCTTCTGATGAGACGCTATCACCATATTTTACAATAAAGGTTTGGTTTTTTATAAGGTGTTTTGCAGAATAAATAGCATGACTAGGACCAAGAAGCTTTGTTTGGATCGTGTAATTAAAATTATAGTCTGGATAGTTTTCATCAAAGTATTTTTTAATCTGGCCGAAGTTATATTCATTACAGATTATTACAAATTCAGTAATTTTGTTTTTTATGAATTCATTAACATGATACGCTAACAAGGGTTTACCTAGAAATGGAAGCATGACTTTTGATTCCGAGAAAGATAATGGTCTCATTCTTGTGCTGGAACCTGCTGCGAGTATTACCGCCTTAAATTCTTCTCTTGTCATCTTAAATTACACTACTCGTTTAGTTAGTCGAGGTAATATCGAATAAATTTCTTCATATTTTCCCTCAGAAATATTTTTTATTATAGTTTCAAGTGAATTCATTTTAAACACTCCTCAAGAGACTTATCTAAAATATTCATTGACTCTTCAATTTCATCATGACTTATAATAATAGGTGGCTTAATAATAAGTACGTTTCTTGTTTTTCCGTCACATTCTGATTTTCTCAGAATAAGACCATTAGACAATGCTGTTTTGTATACTTCT
>CAYJQZ010000075.1:0-2993 GCA_964372555.1 Candidatus Woesearchaeota archaeon
AGATTTAGATAGAATAGAAAGCAATGGAAAAATAGAATGGGCAGATTCTAGTAAAGTTTCACAGAAAGCAAGACAGAGAGGAATAAATCAATTAGGAACTTTAGGTTCAGGAAATCACTATTTAGAAATCCAGCATGTTAAACCAGAAAATATTATTGATGAAAAACTAGCTAAAAAGTTTGGAATATTCCCAGATCAAATTATTGTAATGTTTCACTGTCTACCTGGAGATTCTAAAATATTAACAGAACATGGTTATAAAATAAATATAAAAGAGTTGAAAAATAAATGGAATAAAACAAATGTTAAATTTATGGATAAAAATTCTAAAAATATAGATGATACGAATATAATTAAATTCTTTGAAATAGAACCCTGTGGAAAAATATACAAAATAATTACCGCAACAGGTAAGGAATTAATTACCACAGAAGATCATCCCATAATGACTTCTGAAGGTTTAGAGTTTATGAAGGATATAGAAGTTAACAATAAGGTGGCTATAATGCCTTTTGAAGGAGTAGAATATGAAGAACCCTCTGATGAAATTATAGTAAGTGAAGAAGATATAAGAAAAATAGAAAATAATGATCGTATAATAAAAAATTTAAAGAAAAGAGGATTATTACCTTTGAAAGCTAATTCTGATAATTTACCAATATTAACAAAATTACTAGGATTTTTAACTGGAGATGGATGGCTAGGAAAATCAAGAGATAGATTAAATGGTAAAGTTAGAAACAGATGGAGTACTAAATTTATAGGCAAGCCTGAAGATTTAGAACTAATAAGACAAGATATAGAAAAACTTGGTTATTCAGCAACAAAAATAGCATCAGAAAAGTGTACAAGCACTATAAATTATTCAAATGGTCAGCAAATGATTGTATCAGGCATTACCAATTCAATAACTTTAGGTTCTTTAGCCTTACCAATATTATTTTATGCTATGGGCGCTCCCTATGGAAATAAAACTAAAGTTGAATTTGAAGTACCAAAATGGATATTTAAAACACCTTTATGGATTAAAAGACTTTATGTTGCTGGGTACCTAGGTGCAGAAATGAATAAACCAAACACAAGAAATAAAGAATTATACAGATTCGGCAATCCTAGAGTATCGTTGAATAAAATAGAAAAATTAGAAGAAAATGGATATAAGTTCTTAGATCAAATTAGTACAATCTTAAAAGAGTTTGATATAAAAAATTTAAATATCACCAAACATATGGGAACTATAACCAAAAAAGGAAACAAAACAATAAAATTGAGGTTGAATATATCTTCAGAAGAACAAAATCTAATAAGTTTATGGTCAAAAATAGGATTTGAATATTGTAATTACAGAACAAGGTTATCTTCTTATGCTTTGCAGTATCTTAATTTTAAAAGAAAATTAATAGAAACAGAAGCAAAGTCTAGCAATAAAACAATTAAACAAATATCTTCAACTTCTATAAAAAATCGGAATATAGATTATCCAACATTTGAAGAATTTATACTATCTAATAAACTAAATGCATTTTCCCCACTAATCTGGGATGTAATTGAATCAAAAGAAGAATTAAAAAACTTTAAAGGAAAAGTCTATGATTTTACTGTAGAAAATATTGCTCATAATTTCATAGCTAATAATTTTGTTGTTGGTAATTGCGGCAGCCGCGGGTTTGGCCATGAGGTGGCTACGAATTACTTAAAAATATTTGAAGAAGCAATGAAAAAATATAATATTAAAGTAAATGATAAAGAATTAAGTTGTGCTCCATTTTCTAGTCCAGAAGGACAAGATTATTACAAAGGCATGGCCTGTGCAGCAAATATGGCTTTTTCAAACAGACAAGTTATAATGCACAGGATAAGGGAAGGATTTGAAAAAGTATTCAAACAAAAAGCAGAAGATATGGAAATGCATTGTGTTTACGATGTGGCTCATAATTTAGCAAGATTACAAGAATTCAAAGTTGATGGAAAAAAGAAAAAATTAATTGTTCATAGGAAAGGTGCAACTTTATGTCAAGGTCCAGGAAATCCAGAAATTTCTAAAGCCTACAGAGATATTGGTTCACCAGTTATAATTGGTGGTTCAATGGAGACAGGAAGTTTTCTATTAGTAGGAACTGAAAAAGCAGATAAAGAAACATTTTCAAGTACAGCACACGGTTCAGGAAGAACAATGTCTAGACATCAAGCTAAACATCAATTTAGGGGAGAGCAACTACAAAAAGACATGGAAAGCAGAGGGATATACGTTAAAACAGGTTCTATGTCTGGATTAGCTGAAGAAGCAGGTAGTGCTTACAAAGAAATTAGTGAAGTTATAAATGCATTAGATGTTGCTGGAATTTCTAAACCCGTTACAAAATTAATTCCTATCGGAAATATTAAGGGCTGATATCAAAATAAAAAATTAAAGAAGAATATCTCTTCTTGCGTTTTCTTTTGCTTTCCCCAATTTATCAGATATGTCCAATAAATGAGGATACATCGCATCTGCTTGCACAGTACTCATTCCAAGTTCTCTCATTACTCTTCTGTAATCTTCAGCACCAAGTTTGAATCCATCAGCAACACCATAGACAAGATATCTATTGTTAGCAGTTCTAGTTTCTTCTATCATATCTTCCAGTATTTTACCATATCTAGGATGTTCTGATTTGAATGCTTCTATGCCTTCTCTCAAAGTTCTTGCTCTCTCTTCTTCAG
Organism: Candidatus Woesearchaeota archaeon; assembly: GCA_964372555.1. Taxonomy (GTDB): domain Archaea; phylum Nanobdellota; class Nanobdellia; order SCGC-AAA011-G17; family GW2011-AR18; genus CAYJQZ01. The sequence continues at coordinate 2,704 of CAYJQZ010000075.1, forward strand.
GTCTAACTTCTACATAAGCAACAATTCTTTCAGAATCATACCTATCACTTCTAAGAAAACTAGCAGATTCACCAGCTAACTTATCTTTTCTTCTGTCTGCCTTATGTCCCAAACTAGTTAATGGCTTTGATAATATATCATAAGCCACCATACTTCTTACATTTGTTTCCAAATCATTTCTTTCTACCATTTTATTTACCTCCGAATTTATAGAGATAAGCTTATTAAAGAGAAATTGTGGGTAAGTTGATGCCCACAAAATATATAAATTGAATATACCTTGCAAATAT
>CAYJQZ010000076.1:0-2279 GCA_964372555.1 Candidatus Woesearchaeota archaeon
AAGTATTTTTATCAAATTTTCCACCAGCATGCAAAACAGTTAGAGCAACTTCAACACCAGATTTTTTTTCTTCAGGATGTATGTCTGTTGGTATTCCCCTTCCATTGTCTATTACAGTTACAGAATTATCTTTATGGATTAAAACTTTAATATTCTTACAAAAACCAGCTAAATGTTCATCCACACCATTGTCAACAACTTCCCAGACTAAATGATGTAATCCTCTAGAATCTGTACTGCCTAGATACATGGCTGGCCTTTTTTTTACTGCCTCTAATCCTTTCAAAACTTGGATGTTTTCTGCTGTATATTCTTTGTTTTTTTCTACCATTTGAGAGCCTTTTAATTAGTAATTTAGATAGTTAAAAGATATTCTCACTATATATAATACTTTCTCACGCTATAAAGCCATTTTATGACCATTACAAGCCTTATAAAACCATTTTAGAAATCAAATTTTAGCCTCTAAAAAGCCTTATAAACCTCAATAAACGCCCTATAAAAATGAAGACGATAATACTTGATACAAACTTATTAATCTACTGCGCAAAGTTTAAGATAGATTTATTCTCAGAAATAGAAAGAATCTGTACTTTTCCATACAAAATAGCTGTTTTAGATTCTACAATAAAAGAACTAGAAAAAGTTAAACCTAAAGAATTAAACTTAATTAAAAAATACTTAGAAAAGATAGTAGTAATAAAAGCAGAAGAGTCCTATGTAGACGATGAACTAATCAGGTTATCAAAAGAAGGTCATATAATAGCTACTCAAGACATAAGACTAAAAAAACAAGTAAAGAGGCCAATAATTACAATAAGACAAAAGAAGTATTTAGAATTAAAGAACTAATTTTTTCATAAATTCAGAAATTACTAATTTCTTCTTTTCAACTGACAAGGAAAATAAAACCCTTTTGATCATTTTGTCAGAAACCGTAAAAATATAATTTAATTTTATAACACTATCTTTTATTGCTCCTTCTTTTTTATTTAAAGATATACCTTCTATTTTTGTATTGCTAGTCACTCCTGCAACAACAATATTTCCATATTCTTCAAATAAAACAACAGCAGGCCTTATTTTCACTTCATATGTATCAACAAATTGTATTTGAGTCAGAACAACATCACCAAACTTAAGCATTTTCCCAAGCCTCATCCTCTTTATTATCCCATAATTCTTTCATCTTAGATTGCTGTATTTTATGAAGAAATTCATCATATTGGTTTTTCTCTTTAGTTCTTCTGAATAAACTTATCATCTTTCCTATAAGGTCCTCATAAGTCTGCCTTGGGTATTCCTTAGTTTTTTTAAGCTCGTTTATCATTTCTTTGCTGAGCTGTATCGTTGTTACTTCTGTCATATATAACCACCTATATATTTGTTATACACTAACTATATAAATATTATGTTTTATTGATAATAAAGATACAAGTATATTTAACCAAAATCTTTAAAAACCAACCATTAATACCATTTAAAAATGTTCTACGAAATAAAGGCTAAATCACACGTTAGAGTGCCTCCTGTATTGTTAAAACAGGACACAAAAGAAGCAATCTTACAAAGACTTAATGAATCATTTGAAGGGTATATTAGCAATGACGTTGGCTTTGCAATTTATGTAACAGAAATAATAAACATAGGTGAAGGCATAATAGTTCCTGGTGATGGCGCCCCTTATTTTGAGACAGAATTTAAAATGTTAACATTCATTCCAGAAATACAAGAAGTTTGCTTAGGAAAAATAAGTGATATTACAAACTTTGGGGCTTTCATAAATATAGGTCCAGTAGATGGCATGATCCATGTATCCCAGACAATGGATGATTTCATTAGTTTCAGTAAAACAAAAGTATTAACAGGAAAAGAATCAAAAAGAAGTCTTAAAGTGGGGGATAAATGCAGGGCAAGAATTATTGCTGTAAGTTACAAAGACCTAGCAAATCCAAAAATAGGATTAACTATGAGACAGCCTGCTCTTGGCAATGTAAAATGGATTGAAGAAGATGCAAAGAAAGGCGGAGCTAAAAAAACAAAAGAGAAGAAGGAGAAAGCAGAATAAGAAAAAACAACCCGGGTAAAATTATGAATTATGAAAGTGTTTGGAAGTTTTCCTTTTCTTCGCTTGTACGGAAAGAATCCATTAAGTATTTCCTGGCCTATTGGTTATTGCCAATTTTGTTCTTGCTCCTGTTGGTTGTTTTGGCTTTATCCTTGCTGGGCCCGCTTATTTCAAAGGCCCAATCGCTCGGTCCGGCTTTGTTAACCGATCA
>CAYJQZ010000076.1:2289-2980 GCA_964372555.1 Candidatus Woesearchaeota archaeon
AGTTTGGTTAAGAAAAAAGCATGCAAAAATTGTAAAATATTTGTAAAAGGAAGCGAATGCCCCTTATGTAAATCTACAGATCTAACAACATCATGGAAAGGACGTATTATAATACTAGATCCAAATAAATCTGAAATAGCACAGAAATTAGGTATTAAAGTAAAGGGAGAATATGCTATAAAAACTAAATAAAAATGCAAACACAAAAATTTAAAGAAGTAGAAATGCCTTTGCTTGCTAGAAAAAGAATAAAATTTGAACTAGACCACCCAAATTCTTCTACACCATCAGAAATAATGTTAAAAGAAGAAATATCTAAAAAATATAATACAAGACCAGAATTGGTAGCTATAAGACACATTTACACCCATTTTGGGTTGCAAAGAGCACGCGTTATAGCTCATGTATATGAAAATGAGGCAATGCTTAAAGCTTTAGAGCCTCCCAAAGGTAAAAAAACAGAACCAAAGAAAAAGGCAGCAGCTAAATAAAAATAACAATGGCAAAGAAAAAAGTTAAAAACAAAAAACCAAGTCAGCGTTGGACAAAGTATAAAGTATCTGGAAATAAAGTAGAGAGAGCTAAAACTTGCCCAAAATGTCGTCCAGCAATGTTCCTAGCTATACATAAAGATACATTATATTGCGGTCATTGTCATTACACAGAATTTTTAAAGAAATAATTAAGCTAC
>CAYJQZ010000077.1:0-2958 GCA_964372555.1 Candidatus Woesearchaeota archaeon
CTAACTGCCACTATATAGACTATGCCATTTGTAAGCATATGAATTTTTTTCCTTGCTGTTGCAGATAAATAAGTTAATAGAAATATTAATACACCAAAAGCACAAGGATTTATACTATCTACTATAGATGCCCCTATTATTATTGGTAAATTTATCTCTGCCATTTAACAAAATTCACATACTTTTTTCTTTTTAGATTCTTTGAATTTACCACAACATGTTTGGCAGCAGAATTGTTTTCCTTCATATGTTACTGTTTTTGATTTTAATAATTTCTTGCATACATTACATGTATTTGGTTTTTTTGCCATATTAATACCTCCTTTACTCAAATATTATCTTTATTTTATCTCCATCTTTCCATACATAATTTTCATATTTATTATTTTCTATATCATTAACATAAAATTTTAATGTTCCTGGTGAATTATTGCATACATCTCCATTACATTTTCCATCTATGCATGTAGAATTAAATCTTATATTTATATCTGGATAATTAAAGAAGGTTTTCAAAGTAATTGGTTCTTTTTCTAATATTGTTTTTGTATTATTATCATATCTTAATCTTTCTTCAAAGTGTAATAGGTTTCTCTCTTTATGTGTATGGGTTGCTGTTTTATCTCCTGCTTCTAATGGTATTTTAATTTCTTCGCCACATACTTTAATTTCTACTTCTGAATGAACATGCAAAGCAATAATACAATTATTGTCTTGATCACAGACTACAAAATTTTCTCCTTCTCCAAGTGACTTTTTATAAGCAAAATATGAATAAGCAAGTAAGATTACAGCAATCAAGACAACTAAATATATTAAAATATTAACTACTTTTGGCCTCTTTTTAACCATAGATTCTTAGAATTTTAATAATATAAAAGTCTTACTGTTAGTATTTTCTTCCAGAAACTATCTTTGATAGGACGCCAGACATGTCCTCATATGGAATGACTCTGCCGCCGCCAGATGTTTGACCACCTGTTGGAACTTGAACTTGTGGTTGTGTCTGGGCTTGTGCTTCTACCTTAACTTGAGATGGTCTTGTGACATTTGAAGCTGACAAAGGATTGCCTAAAGAATTACCTTTTTCTCTTTTTGTGATTAAATCCTGCAAAGCTCCAACCAGTCTTTTAAGATCTTCAATGCTCTCTTTTTCTGTATCAAATGAAATCTTTACTTCCATTAACGAATTCTTAGTTAGATCTTATTTAAAAAGTTTATTATTTTATAGAGGTAGTTTTATATATTTACTTAACTAGATTTATTGTATGAAATGCCCTTTTTGTGATAAAGAAGTAGAGACTGAACTAGAATCTGTTTCTGGATGTAAAAGTTGCGTTAATGACTGGATTAATAATATGGATGTTGATCATTCTCCTGATTAGAAAATGGCATTTTCAATAATGGGTTTAATTTTGGGTTTTGTGTTTGCAATATTCGGCGTACTATTTATTCACACAGTATATAAATCTTATAAAAGAGGATTCATTTATTATCACTTTAGACCAAGATTTGTTTTTAGAAGAAAAGAACAACCAATTTTATTTTGGTTTTGGGCAAGTTTAATATTTCTTTTGGGTGTTTGGCTTCTTGTATTGGCCTTACTTTTTGTTATTTAGTATGACTAGGTAGTTTTAAATAATTCTTTAACTAAATAATTATATGGATTTAACTGAAAAAAAGATATTATTCATTATTGCACCTAAGAATTTTAGGGATGAAGAGTTAACAGAACCTAGGAGAGTTCTTGAAAGTTATAAAGCTAAGACTTTAGTTGCAAGCAATACTCTAAGTACTTGTACTGGAATGCTAGGGGCGAAAGTAACTCCCAATCTAACTCTAGATAAAGTAAAAGTAAATGACTATGATGCAATTGTCTTTGTTGGTGGACAAGGAAGCACTATTTATTATGAAGATAAAACTGCTTTAAGCATTGCAAAAGAATCTAACCTTAAAGGGAGATTAACTTGTGCTATATGTTTGGCTTCTGGTACTTTAGCTAATGCTGGGGTTTTCAAAGGGAAGAATGCTACTGGTTGGCCTGACACTGAAGTATTGGTTGAAAGAAATGGTGGGGTTTATACTGGAAGTGATTTAGAAGTAAGTGGTAGAGTAATAACTGCAAAGGGACCAAGTGCAGCTAAGAAATTTGGAGAGGCAATTGCGAAGGCTTTAGAAAACAAAAGTGAAGACTAATATAGAATTAATTCTAAATGATTTAGAAAAAATTAAAAATAATAACTATTTGGTTATAGTTGAAGGCAAAAAAGATAAGAGAGCATTGAATGGTCTTGGAATTACAAAAGTTATTTTTCTTGAAAATAAGCCCTTATTCAAAATTGTGGAAGACATAGATGAAAAAGAAGTTGTTATCCTAACTGACTTAGACGCCGAAGGAAGAAAATTATTTAATAAATTAAGATACCAATTGCAAAGGAGAGGAATCAAGTTGCATAATAAAATAAGAGAAGATTTGTTTAAGAGTAAGCTTAGGCACATAGAAGGATTAGCTACTTATCTGAACAAGCGTTATCTTTTATAAAAGAATATCTTTCGTTTGTATATAAATTAAGATAAATAATTATATAAAATTAATCAATATGCCATTTAGGTGGAAATATATAAAGGAATAGAAACTTTAGACTTGTGTTTGTACTTAAAAGAAAGTAAAACATTTGTTATATCTGATTTGCATTTGGGTTATGAAGAAGCTTTAAACCAAAGAGGCGTTCTAATTCCTAGACTACAATTTATAGAGATAAACGAAAAACTAAGCAAATTATTGCCTTCTGTAGATATAAACACAATAGTTATTACTGGGGATCTCAAGCATGAGTTTGGTGTTATAAGAGATACTGAATGGAAAGATATTTTGCAGATAATAGATTTATTTTTGAAGTATTGCAAAAAATTAGTTATAATAAAAGGAAATCATGATGTAACTCTCCCTTTTATAAC
>CAYJQZ010000078.1:0-2903 GCA_964372555.1 Candidatus Woesearchaeota archaeon
ATTTAGACAGAAAGCTAAATTATTTATTGCTTATTTTAAGGGTTGCACCAGAGCCTGATAATTTGAGCTGTAAATTAAACGTTTGGAATTTTGGATAAAAAAATTAAGTTTTTTTCACAATCAACTTATTTGTTCTTGTAGCTAAATATGTTTGAACTCTTGCTGCAAAATCTTTTGACAATATAATCATTATTTGTTTATTTTGCTGCAACCATCATTTTTACCTTATCAAAGATTATAAAATTAACAAATATTAAATAAGTAGTTATCTGGGAAATCTGCTCAGATTTTATCAAAAAACCCAGCCAAAATCATCAAAATACACAATAAGAATCTACCTCAACCATAAAATGCGTTTATAAGCTGTATAAAGGCCAACCACAAAGTATTAAATTAAATACCTTCTTTAATTTAATGAGATGTAAAAGGTGGAAGATCAAACCCTAGTTCAATTTGAGGATTTTCTAGGTAAATTTACAAAGAAGAATGGAAAAAAACTAGGTGAAAGAACAATTCATGGAATTTTAACTTTAGCAAAATTCATTCCAGAAACCAAACCTAACCTTACATTAGAAAACTTAACAAAACATTATGAAAACTATATTAAAATTAGAAACCATGCAATAGGAATTTATTCTCTATGGTTATACCTCAAATTTGTAGGATATAATGACAAGTTTGTGAAGGAGTTAGTTAGTTTTAAGAGGAGAAATATTACTGCTATAACTGATGAAGAGAAACTTGCAGAATCAGTCTTATCTAAAAAGGAGATATTATTCTTAACAGAGAGTATTCCAAATCTAAGAGACAGGTTATTAGTAATGTTGCTTTATGATACTGGTTCTAGAATTTCAGAGATTTTAAATTTAAAGCTTAATGATATAGACTTAGAAACCAAAGAAATACATGTTATGGGGAAGGGGAGAAAACCTAGAACAGTTTATTTTCATGATAAGACTTTAACATTATTAGAAGTTTATATTAAAGATCAAAAAATTTTATCGCCGAACTTTCCTTTATTTACTATAAAACCAGTCACAGTGTGGTATAATTTGAAGAAATATGGTAGGGAATTACTAAATAGAGATTTACACCCACATATGTTAAGACATTCGAGATTGCAACATATGGCAGATCAAGGGATAGATTCTTTCAATATAAAATCTTATGCAGGTCATGCAGATATATCAACTAGCCAAATTTACATTAGATCATCCAAATATCAGGGCAGATTAGCTTTTGATAAAGCAGGCGATCCATGGAAATGAGAGCAATACCAAATAAATAAGAATAAAGCAGATTGTATTACAATTGGACAATAAATATATTTTAAATTATTTAGAAATGAGAATAGTTATAATAATAAGGCTTGGTAATTAAGAAAATCAAGAGTTCTTAGTCCAAGAGTATATTTTTATGAGAGTATCTCTGCTTCCTTTATCATTCTCTTTATTCTTGTATTTTTTAGTAATTTGTAGCCGTTTGGTGTTATTTTGATATAAGTTTCTTTACCAATTCTTTGTTTATCTATCAATCCTTCAGTGTACAATCTAAGAACAAATTGTGTTATTGTTGATCTTATTGAATTGTAATCTTTTCCAGGATAGAGATAACTGGCTAAAGATTTGTAAGAAATGTGTTTTGCGTTTAGACTTGTTTGTAGATCATATAAAGTTTTAAATAATTTTAGTTCTGCCCTTGGAATTCCTTTTAATGCACTAAGTATCATTTCTCCATCTAACTGCTCTTCTATTTGTTCTATTTCCTCTTCTTCTGCAGCTTCGACTATTAATTCTGCTGCTCTTTGGGGTTTACTAGACATAAGAACTAATTCTAATCTTTTTATTCTTTCTTCTAATTCTTGCAGTCTATTATGTGTGTGTTCTTTATGGTCTGTAAAGGTCCCATGTAAATGTAAAACATCTTTCTTAACATTTGTAAACGAACCTTTTAAAGTTTCATTTATCTTAGAAAATTGTTCCTCTTGTTCTCTTCTTTTTTTGAAAAATCTGCCAAATATGGCCATTGTAATTTACATAGTGGTAGTTGTTTTTATAGTTTACTAATTTACCGAACTTACCGAACGGTTTTTTATTTTATATTTTTTTGATGGGTTATTACAAGGTATAAACTCGTTTTGGGCTATTTATTCTATCGGTTCGGTAAACGGTGGTGACGTCACCGAACGGTTCGGTAAACAGTGGTGAACCTTTATTTGGGATATTTTTGATAGAAATAAATGAATTTTAATAAATGGGACTCGGTTTTTGAGTTTAAGGGATGAAAATAGATGGATATTTTGAGCTAGTGAGGGATAGAATTTCTGATGTTTTTGATAGAAAATGGAGTATTTTGTGGCTTTTGTATAAAAGTGAGTGTTAATTTAGATCAAAAAGTGTCTTTTGATGGGGATCTGAGTCATAATAGAGATTAATTAATTTACTTTTGAGGTTTAGGGCCTTAAAATCTTTGGAAATTGAGAGCAAATTGGTGTGATTATTCATCCTTTTTTTTATAAGGGGTACATTTTTCTTAAAGATGGAGGATAAATGACTTCTTATGCAATGTTCGGAAAGACCCATTTTGAGGCTAATGTGCTTATAAGAAGGTTCTATATTCTCATCTTCCAACTGATATATTGTTAAAAATAACTTCAATTCTTGTTTTGATAAGGAAGTAAAAATTTTGCTAATATCTGTTGTTATTGTCCTTAATTCATCTTGGTGATTGATTGATTGATTGATTAAATGATTAAATGATTGATTGATTGGTGATTGATTGATTGATTGATTAACCCCCTTTTCTGCTTTAAACCTATTTTCTTCCCCGTTTTTGTGGCTTATGACATTATTTGATTGATTAAATGATTGGTGATTGATTGATTGATTGATTAAATGATTGAT
>CAYJQZ010000079.1:0-2675 GCA_964372555.1 Candidatus Woesearchaeota archaeon
AATTTAAGCTTTGTTATGGTAAAGGTGTTTGTAGTTCTTGATGGTGTAGGTGATAGGAACTGTAAGGTTTTAGATGGTGCTACACCTCTTGAGGCTGCAAAAACTAAAAACTTAGATTACTTTGCTTCTGAAGGAAACGGTGGTTATGTTTATACTGTTAGTGAACAAATTGCTCCTGAGAGCGATGAAGCTATTTTAGCTTTGCTTGGCTATGATCCACATAAGTACTATTATGGTAGGGGGCCTTTAGAGGCTTATGGGGCAGGGATGAATTTTGAAAAAGGCAATTTAGCATTAAGAACAAATTTTTCAACAATAGAAAATGGAAGGCTAATAGATAGGCGTGCTGGCAGAAGTTTGACTACAAAAGAAGCCTTAGAATTAGCTAAAGCAATTAATGATAATGTAAAGTTGGGGGTACCATTTGAATTTAAAGCAACTGTGGGACATCGTGGTGTATTAATATTAAATGGGGAATTTTCTGATAATATAACAAATGTTGATCCGGCATATAAAAAGGTTGGAAGGTTTGGGGTCGCAATGCAAGGCAATATTGATAAACTTTTAGAGTGCAAACCTTTGGATCCTGACAAAAAAACAAAATTGACTGCTAGAGTCATTAATGATTTTGTTAAACAGAGCAATGAAATCTTAAGTAAAAATAAGATAAATGAAAAAAGAAAAAAACATTTCTTATTGGCTGCAAATGTTGTTGTTCCTAGAGACGCTGGAATTTTACTTCCTAACTTGCCTAAGAGAAGTGGTTGGGGTGCAGTTGTTGCAATGCCCCTTGAAATAGGAATAACAAAACTTGCTGGAATGAATGTTTTAAGTTTTCAATATCCTGAGATGAAAACTACAGAAGTTTATGATCATTTATTTAATGGACTGAGAAAAACAATAGATGAGAGCATTAGACATATAAAAGAAAATAAATATGATAAATATTTTATACATTTTAAAGAGACAGATATACCCGGTCATGATAATAAACCAAAAGAGAAGAAGAAAATGATAGAACTTGTTGATAAGAAATTTTTTAAATTCTTGAGGAAGAAGGTTGATAATTTAGAACTAGTTGTAACTGGTGACCACGCCAGTCCTTGTGAGTTAAAAGCACATGCTGTTGATCCTGTTCCACTAATACACTTTGGTAAAGGTAAAAATGATGATGTTCGTAGATTTACAGAATATGAATGTATAAATAATGGATGTTATGGTAAGTTACTCGGTAAAGATGTGATGAAAACTGTTGGTTTCTTATAGATATTTTTCAGAACCTAAAGATTTAAATTCAATAATTGTCTAATACCTTTATGACTGAAGAAGGAATTATAACTTATGAAAAATTATATGAAGTTCTTAGATTGGAGAAATATAAAAAGGAACTACAAAAGTTAGATGTTGATTTTTATAATAAGGTTGTAAAGTATTTAGATGAAAAAAGTTCAATATTACAGAGTCAAGAGGGTAAGGATAGTATATTTGCTTCACAAAGTATAGCTAAAACAAAAAGACAACTTGAAAATACAAAGATGATTCTGAAGGAACTTTATGAAAGAAGAGAGAGCAAAATAACACAGATGGCTTTGTTTAATTCTAGGACTGGAGAAAAGTCCCAAGAAATTGATGCTTTGTTAGAAGAAGAACTTAAATTATATAATTCTCTGGTTGATATATTCAATATTTACAAGGATGGAATATTAATCAATATTTTAAATGGAAGGGTGCCTGAATTACATAATGAAGTTAATGTTGCAGAAAATAAGAAATTAGAGAAGATAAACAAACTTGTAAGATTTTTGCAGCCAGTTCCAAAATTTGTCGGTGAGGATATGGAAGTTTATGGACCATTTGATACAGAAGATATAGCTAATTTGCCTGAAAAAGTTTCTGAGATATTAGTCAAAAATAATAGAGCTGAAGAGATTTGAAAAAGTTTATAAAGATTGGCTAGTTCAGCAAGGCTATGAAACTGCCAAGAACAGTAAAAAGATATTGTCCCAAATGTAAAAAAGCTACTGAACAAAAAGTAGAGCTCTACAAAAGTGGTGGTAAAAGGGGGGCCTTAAGCAGGGGTTCTATTCAGAGAGCCAAGAGAAGAGGTTTAGGTACTGGCCACGGCAACTTAGGAAAATGGGGAAGCAAACCAGCAATAACTAAATGGAAAAGGACTGGTGCAAAAGCAAGTAAAAAATCTACTATACAATATAATTGCAAGGTGTGCAATAAATCAACGCAAAGAAGCCAGGGTTTTAGAGCTAAGAAGTTGGAGTTTAAGTAAAATGAAAGCCAAGAAAGAATGCAAAACAAATTTTATAAAAGTAAGATGCAATAAATGCAAAAATGAACAAAATATATTTAGTACAATTACAACAGAGGTACATTGCCTTGTTTGTAATGAAGTGCTTGCAGAACCTACTGGTGGTAGGACAAGAGTACATGCAAAAGCACTAGAAATTTTATCATAATTCTTTTTTAGCAATACTTATAAACATTTAGCTGGTCTTATTTTTATGCTATATAAAAAACCTGGAAAACCCGAAGTTGGTGATGTTGTTATTTGTACTGTAAAATAGATACTATTTCACTCTGTTTTTGTTGGCTTGGATGATTATGAGAATGTTGAAGTCATGATTCACTTTTCTGTGATTGCTCCAGGTAGAATTAGATAC
>CAYJQZ010000080.1:0-2650 GCA_964372555.1 Candidatus Woesearchaeota archaeon
GGGATTTGTTGATAAAAATACTTCCTTTAAATTAAATTTTACTTTTCAAAGAAATGGCAGGAGTAACTTATAAACCTAGTTGAATGTTTATGCTGATAGTTTGCCTGTTTATGATAGGAGAAATGGGATTATGGTTGGAGATGCACAATATAATTTTAGTAATTTTAATTCAAAGGAAAGGGCAGTTTTATGTTCTGGTGTTTCTTCTGAAAAAGTTTATAGAAGTTTACAAGAAGAAAAATATAAGAGAAAAAATGAATTCTTCTATGGGATATATGATATGCTCGGTGATTGAAATATTTTCGTATTTTCTGAAAGACTTTCGGAAAAACTTGAGAATTGCTTTTAAATATTAATTATTTTATTAATTTATGAATGAGAATCTTGAAAATAGGATATTATTTGAGACCAGAGAACAATTTTATTCTAGATTCTATAGTGAAAGAAACAGGTTATGTCTAGATTCTGAACCATTAAGAGTTACTGATGAAATTGTCGGTACAACTTGGAATATTGTAGAAAAATATCCATATAATACTTCATATCGTGCTATTGCAATATATAATTGGATTAGTGAGAATATTTCTAAAGATACTAGACCTTTTGATTCAAGGTATAAATATTCTACTGCAGCTGAAACTTTCAGAAGAAGAAAAGGTAAATGTGCTGATTTTGCATTTTTATATTCTGCAATGGCTAGAGTTGCAGGTTTAGAATCCTCATTTGTTACTGTTTTTAAGGCTTATGATGGTGATACTAATCCACATGCTTGTTCTAGTGTTAGAGTTAGAGATCAACAAGGAATTATTTTCGTTGATCCTGGTATGTCTCGTTGGGATGCAAAACATATAAGCTATAATATACTTACTGATAATGAAACTACTGAATTTTATTATAGTTATTGTTTAAATTGGAATAGACAAAATCCTGTGGAATTTAATAAAGCTTCAGATAGATTTGGATTTAAAAAGGATAGGCAACAAGTTTATTATTATAATAATCCTAAAAGAACTAGAGATTTATATTCTCATGGATTGAATAAGCATTTTGGTTATGCTGCTCTTCTCACATTTACCATTTGGGCAGGTATTAATTTAACAGGTATTGGAGCTGGTTTGCTTGAGGATCTTAGATTTAGTTTATTTGGGAATGTTGATTATCGTTCAAATGGTTTTAATTTACCTAAATTAAACTTACCAGATATTAGATTTTTTTCTTCTGTAAAAGATTTTCTTCCAGACTTGTTTGATGAGTTTGATACCTTGTTAAACCATTATGATCATAAAGTTGAAGTACGAAAACCTATAACAAGAGAAATTATAGAAAAAGATTATAGAAAAAGATTTGAAGCATTGCTTGATCATTATAGTAAGAGATATCCTGATGATGAAAGATTTAAGAATATTTGGTATAGTAGTGAAAATTATACTTTCTTAATAAGATTAAAAATTAATGAGATTAAGGCTTCCTTGTAGGTCTTGTTCTATCATCAAAAATAAGTGATAAATAACCTTGACCATCAATTACTTTTGTGTTTCCTAAGTCTACTGTTGCACCAACACCAATTCTTAATGCTATATCATTTTCTTGACGTAATGGAATCCTAAAATTTAATAATCCACCATTTCTTTGTCCAGCCATAGTAGTTAGATCAAATTCTAATCCATTGTCTTTATTTGTGTAGTCGATGCTTGGTGATAAATATAATAATTGATTATCACGAGGATTATCATTAACGTAATATAATCTTCCTTCAATTCTTAGACTATCACTTGTTGCTTTTCTAAAACCACCATAAACTGTTTCAGTATGTTTTGAATCTTTTGTACGGAAATCTGCACTTCCTCCAGTAGTAAATGCTAGATCTAATTTATCAGAAAGTCCAACTGAGGCTTCAATTGTAGGACTAATGGATAATACTTTTTTTTCAGTCATTTGATATTCTACTTGATCTATGGGATTAACAACTGCTCCTATGTGTAACATAAATCTTGGTTTGCTAACAACAAAATCTAAACCAATAGTTCCAGAATTATAACCTTTATCACCTTGGTCTATTATGTTTGCAGAACCAGATAATCCTAATTGATAATCTCCTAAAGGTTTTGTTAAACTAAATGGAAATTTGTGTGCTAATTGAGTTGTTGTATTTTTAACTGAAACTATATCTATAGCATATCCTGCTTCTAATTCTAAACTTGCTGGATTTTTATTTAATGGATCTTTGCTTGGTGTAGTTACAACTCTAACATGTTGTGAATCCTTTTCTGTTGGCTCTGGAATTACAAGGACTGGAACATTTCTAGCATCACTAACTTGACTAGATATTAAACTAGCTAGAATTAAAGCCAAACCTGCGCTATTTTTTGGATTTACCATAAATCTAATGGGGGTGGTTAATATTTAAATCTTTCTATTTGTTTCTACTTAATAGTGGTTATGATTAAGAAAACTTTATAAATGCTAAGATACTCTAAAAAAATATGGGAACTAAATTTCAAGGTCAACCATTTGTTCAGGTTGTAGCTATTCTACCAGGCCCTAAAATTGGTTTATTAAAAGGAAAACCTATAGAAGAGTTCTTAAAAGAATATGAAGGCAGAGTAGAAAGAGATTATGAAAACAATAATAATTTAAGAGTCTTAAGTAG
>CAYJQZ010000081.1:0-2642 GCA_964372555.1 Candidatus Woesearchaeota archaeon
ACTGTACTGCTTAACCTCAACTCCACGATGCAATTCAGCAAAGCCCCCACTGACCTGCATTGTTGCATAAGCGGGAGTTTTCAAAAGGCTTTTAAGTGACTTATTCCTTTAGAAAAATATGGATAAACAAACCATGTTTAAGGTTATTAAGGAACTTCCATTTGACACGAATAAGATCGTCTATAAGAAAGAGGATTTGGAAGTTTATCTTTTTAGACCTTCTAAATTATCTAAGAGGTTTGAAGGTTATGATGTTAAAAAGAACTTTCAAATTTGGCTTAAAGAAGGAGAAAGAACTTTTAGACCAAATCACCTTAGAGTTATGATTGATTTAAATTTAAGAGTTAGAAGTAGACAAGACTTGAAGAAAAAATTGCTTTTAGCTTTTGATAATATCTTTTATGGAGCCGATCCAGAAAGAGAACTTAAAGACATATCAAAAGAAAACTTTGAGCATTTTCTTAACGATCTGATAGTTATTGGCATTCTTTCACAACTTTTTATTATTGAGCAAGAATATGGTTATCACAAGGAAAGCAAATTTGATCCCCAAACTTTATTTTTTCAAGGATGGGTAAGAGAATTTATAGATAACCCCAAAGAGATAGATAATTTATGTATGAGTGTTTGTAATGGGCAACCACCATTGGCAAAATATGTTAAATTTGAGAATAAGAAAGATAAAAAGCATAATCCTAAATTAAAATCATTATGGTATGTTGATTAGTTTCTAATAGAAAAAGTTATTTAGGTGATTATTTTATTGAGATTTATGAAAAAGATGGATAAATTATTTGTTGAGTTCTCAGAATTGAGGCCTTTAGAAAATTGGATTAGAAAACAACTTCAATTAGGTGGAAAGAATATTATCAAAAATTTATTCAAGGCCTATAGAGTTAGAAAACCTAAAAAGTTTGACGAAATGATAAATATACTAAAAACTTCTAAAGACAATATGCAGTTGCTACGTGCATCATGGTATATAGACCTGAGCTATAAAGGAAACTCTTATTTTGATTATTTGAATAAATGTTTTTTTAAACTTAAAAACCAAAAAGGTTTTGATTCATTATTAAAAAGGATAAAACGCAATCCAGAACAATTTAATGATGTTTTATCTGAAATAGAATTTAATGCTTATTTTGCTAAAAGATACAAATTGGAATTAGAACCCAGAATTCAAAATAAAAAGCTTGATTCAACCATAAAGTTAGAAAAAAGAAATGTCTTATTTGAGATATTTACACCTAAACCATATAAGCCTTTAGAAGAAGCTAAAAAAGCGATACTAATCCCAAATACCTCTAAACTTAAAATTCTTGCCAAATTGAGAGAGCAGATTATACTTATTAAGGATTTTATAAAACAACCATTGATTATAGTAGTAAATGCTTCAAGCTCGGTTATTGATGAATATGACATAGCTAATTCTCTATTTGGAGAGTTAAAACTTGTTACTCTTCACGATAAAATTACTGGAAAGATTGTTGGAGAATATTGGAAGAGGGACAAAAACTCTCTCTCCGATGCAGAGCCTTTGGCTGAACTTATAACAGGAGTTTTGTTTTATCGCAGAAACATAAATATTAATGAAATAGAATTCAAGAAAGAATTAATTTTAAATGAAAATCCAAAGTATCCTTTAAATCATAAAGAATACAAAAAACTTAACAGATTTGATTTAAACAAAATTATTTAGTATCTTTAAACTCCTCAAAGATTATTTCTGGCTCTTCATCAGATAACGTTTTTTGTTCTTTTTGTAGTCTCTTTTTTATAATATCTATATATTTTTTGTTTATTTCTATGCCTATCGAATTACGACCATAATATTTAGCAACTGCTGAAGTAGTACCTGAACCTACAAAAGGGTCTAATACTAAATCTCCTTCATCTGTACAAGATAAGATTATTCTCTTTAACAATTCAAATGGTTTTTGCGTTGGGTGTGCTCCCGCCCATTTCTCTTTTTTTGGGGTTAAAGGAATACTCCAAACATTCCTAGTTTGTTTTCCCTTTGGATTAAGAGGATCTTCTATTTGTTTGCTCCATTCATAATTAAATTTCCATTTTTTACCATCACCATTTTTAGAAGCCCATATTAAATGTTCTGTGCTTTCTGTAAAAAATCTACAAGTTATGTTGGGTTGAGCATTTGGTTTAAACCAAACTATACTATTATTTATTTTAATATCTGGAAAAAATTCTTGAATGATAAATCCGGTTTGGTATATATTATGGAAACTTCCAGAAACCCATAAACTTCCACCACGTTTTAATACTCTAAAACATTCTGCTAACCACTCTTTATTAAACTTAAAATAGTCATCTTTAGAAAACATATCCCAGCTTTCTTGCATTGTTACATGTTTGCTGTATTTCCATGCCAATCCATTTTTCTTGGACATATTATAAGGCGGATCAGCAAATACTAAATCAACCGAATTATCCGGAATTGTCTTTAAGACTTTCAAAGCATCTCCTAAAATTATTTTATGTGTTGTTTTCATTTTTTCTTTTCCTTGTTATTTTTACGAGGTTTATTCCAATAAGGACTTTTACACTTTGGGCATATAGTTGGTTTCTCTTTTTCTCTTGGGAGCCATTGATGCCCACATCTATCACACTTATATGCAATAACC
>CAYJQZ010000082.1:0-2585 GCA_964372555.1 Candidatus Woesearchaeota archaeon
TGGAAAAATCTTAAATTTGACTAGTAGTATATCCGGCACTATGGGATTTCTTGGCGGATATCAAGTATGTCATAGTGTATGCTTAGCAATAGTTTCTATCTTATCTTTAATAGGCATAGCAATTGTAGGAATGCCTTTATTATTTTTACAAAAAGTTGCAGTTCCATTTTGGATAGCAGCAGCAGTGCTATTTGGAATAACATTAATATTTTACTTCAGAAAGAAATGCCTTTCTGGAAATTTAATCTTGCTTAATGCAGGAATTATAATTGCAGGTGTGCCGTTTCAATCAGTTCAAGATTATATTTTATATTTCTGGATAATTGGCGGGATATTTATTACCTTAAGTATATTCTTTTACTTAAAACCAAAAATATTTAAACAGAGATAAATATAATTAATCAATGTCAAAAAAGATTGTGTCAAAAGATACTCCTTTAGCTGAAATAACTCTAAGAAAATATGAGAAACCTTCTTCTGAAATGTCTAAGAGAGATATAATTAAAAAATTATGCTTATCTGTTGGGCTATTACAACCAGGAGATTCTAGAGATATAGTAGTAGATATTTTACATGTTTTAGTAGAATCAAAAAGTCCTTTAGATTCAGATGAAATGCAGAAGAGAGTTATTGAATACAGAAAGAAAAGAAAATTAGCATTAAACGGAGTAGCACAATCAAATATAAGAAGACAATTAAGAAGAATGAGGGAATTATTTTTGGTGGAAAAAGTAAAAAATACTTATAGAATTTCAGAGAATGAGAATCTTCACAATATATTTGAAGAAAAATTAAAGAAATTTTATATCCCGACTATAATGTCAAGAGTTGAAGAGTATTTTAAAGCTTTAAAATAATCAAATTTTACTTAAAACTTCTTTTATTATAGAAGCAGAATTTCTTAAGTTTTCTATTTCTTTTTTATCCAAATCTACTTTAAGAATTTTATTAATTCCATTTCTATTTAAAATAACAGGAACACTTAGGCATATATTATTAATTCCATAATAATCATTAAGCATACAAGAAACAGGCATTACTTTGTTTGAGTCATTTGCTATTGCTTTTACTATTTCTACAACAGTTAATGAAATCGCGTAGTAAGTTGCGCCCTTTTTTGAAATAACTTCATATGCAGCATTTTTAGTTTTTTCAAATGCTTTATTTAAAATTTCATTTGTAACATTGTGAAAATGTTTTAAGTTTATACTCCCTATTGTTGCGCTGCTCCAAACTGGAAAGGAACTATCCCCATGTTCTCCCAGAACATAAGCGTGAATACTATTTGGAGAAACTTTTAGATAACTTCCCAAATAATATCTTAATCTTGCAGTATCTAAACTAGTACCAGTGCCAATAACTCTATCTTTTTGGTATTTAGAATATTTTAAAGTTAAATAAGTCATTATATCCACAGGATTAGAAACAACAATAAATATTGCTTTTTTGTTATGCTTAACTATCTGGGGTATCATTTCCTTGAATATTTTTGTATTTTTATTGACAAGATCAAGTCTTGTTTCACCAACTTCCTGATGGGCTCCAGCAGTTATTATTATAATATTACAATCTTTGCAA
This sequence comes from Candidatus Woesearchaeota archaeon, assembly GCA_964372555.1. GTDB lineage: Archaea > Nanobdellota > Nanobdellia > SCGC-AAA011-G17 > GW2011-AR18 > CAYJQZ01. The sequence continues at coordinate 1,579 of CAYJQZ010000082.1, forward strand.
AGTTTATAATCACTTCCTGTTGTAATTTTGGCAGACTGAAGAAATTCCATTCCATGAACTAAATCTAGTCCATGACCTACTGCTTCTTTTTTTGTTCTGTTTATTAAAACAATTTCAGAAGCAATGCCCTCTAACAATAAAGTAAATGTAGTAGTAGATCCTACAAAACCACAGCCAACTATTCCTACTTTTGGCATCGACCTCATTTTATATAATATAGGTTTATTCTTGTTTATAAAACTATTTTTTCTTTATAAAACAAAGAAATAATTAAGTTAACATATATTTAAAAAATAAAAAAAGGGTTAAAATTTTTCCCCAAGCCAATTCCATAGTGTTGCAAATACAAACCCAATAACATAGCTGGATACAAAGGCTATTATTACGCCAAGTATTGCAGTACCAAAGCTAAATCCTGCAACAGTATGCACATCAGTTAAGAAATGTATAGAATGCCAGAAATTAGCTAAACTTTGACCAAAACCTAAACCAACAACAATGACCCAGAGCAGATGCATTAATCCGAAAATGCTACCAAGGGTGAATCCTATGTGGTTTTTATTTAGTTTATCAACCATCGCTTATACCTCCTAATGTATCTAAATTTAGATATATCGAAATATTTAAATATTTCGGTTTTTCTCTTTTTTAGTATGGTTGTAAAAATAGGGAGTTTAGTAAAATTTTATACAATATTATTGCTAAATGAAGAACCAAAACATGGCTATGAATTAATAAAATCACTTAAAGGCAAACTTGGCAAGAGAATAAGCCCAAGTCAGGTATATCCGTTTTTGAGCATTTTAGAAAAAAATAAAATAATAAAAATAGAAAAAAAAAGCAGAAGAGACAAAAAAGTCTTCAGTTTAACACTAAAAGGAAAAGATTTTGTTAAAGGGCATCTTGAAAGATTTGGAGATTTATTGCATATGGCCATAGAACCAAAATTATCTACGTGTGCTCACTGTGGCTGTAAGGTATATTCGGGGGGTCATAAGGTAAAAGTA
>CAYJQZ010000083.1:0-2540 GCA_964372555.1 Candidatus Woesearchaeota archaeon
CTATTCCTTCATAAATATCTTTATTTTTTATTCTGACTTTTAGATTTAAATTTTCAATATTTTTCTTGGCAATCTTATAAAATTCAGGATTTATTTCATAAGTAGTTACTGTACAACCAATTCTAGCTAAATAAGAAGCAGAATTACCACAACCAGAACCAGCATCTAATACTTTTGACTTTAGGCCGATGCCTGTAGTTGCGATAATATTTCCTATATCTTTTGGATGTGCAATAGCTGGGCCTCTCTTAATTTCATGGATATTATCAATAAAACTAGCATCAAAAACTAAAAATTCTTTTCCTAAATTACTTTTTACAATTCCAGTTTTAATTTCACTCTCTTTTAAAACTCCAAATTGTGTATGAAAATCCCCATTTTTGTAGTAGTGTAATATTCCCTTAGTATCAATTATTATTTTTGTTATCATTTTTGTTGAAATTTAATGCGGGGAACAGGATTCGAATTCGCAACCTTTTTCCGTGAACGCTTTTCGTAAAAGAGTTCCTGCGTAGACCTAAGTCACTAGGTAACTAACGCCTTTTGTTTAAGCGACCTTAGCTTGACTAATCTTTTTGATTTCTAGCCCGTTTGGCCACTCCGGCATCCCCGCAATTATAATAACAATTGAGATTTTACTTTTAAGCTTTACTATAAACAATTATAAAGCTGACATTATATCTCTTTAAATTATGGTAAATACACTTTTAGAATCAATAGATGAACCTAGTTTGATTAAATATAATGGTGTACCAAGGGGTTTTCTTAACCGTAGAGATTATAATAAATATTTTGCTAGACAAAGAGGATTTGAATCTTATCGTGCATATGAAAGAGCCTTAGAAAGAGAAAGACAATGGACTTTCAAATATATTTTATTTAGTGAACTGCTTCAAGAATGGATTAATAATCTAAAAACTACAATTACTCAATTTGCATCAGATGTTGAAATCTCAAGACAAAGAGTGCATATGTACTTACATGCAAAGGGTTTTCCTAATCAAGATAGACTTAGAAAAATTTGTGATGTTGCGCAAGTTTCTTATGAAGATTTAGATGATAGATTAAAAAAATAATTTTATAACAATAACTATGATCTACAATTTAAAATCAGCCAAATAATCGTTTATGTTTTTTAGTTCTTTCTTTATTGCTTCGCCTTCGGTATGCTTGCCTTCTTTGATCTCTTTAAGAAGATCTTCATAGCAAGTTCCTACAAACATGAGTAATCCGTTTATTGCTTTTTGACTAAATCCACTTGGTGGCATTTTAATTACCTCCAAAATTATTTAAATAAACTGCTAATTGTTTCATGTCTTCTGATTTACCTTCTAGTTCGTTGTAATATTTTTTGTCCATATTGAAGTAGAGGCTATTTAGGTAATTGATAATTTTATGATAATTCTTTACATCATTTTTCTTAACCAGTTTATAGAATGCCAATACATATTTTGTTAATGCTTCAACAGTCTCACGGATTTCAACGTCCTCAATCTTATTTGTTTCACTTAAAAATCTATCCATATCTAATAATTCTTTTCCTAAAGTTTCATCAAATGTTTGGTTCTTTTCTTTAGATCTTTCTATTATCCCATGTTCTACTAACCCTTCATGAAAAGCTATAAGTCCTTTAAGCATTTTTTGATTAAATCCGCACATTGGCATTTCTATTTCCTCCTAACTTCTCAATTATAATTAACAACCAAAGCTTTTATATATTATCTCCTCTGTACAGGGTGTATAATGTATGAAGAAAATTTAGAACAATTTGGATTAACACGTGGGGAAGCTAAAGTGTATGAGGCTTTGTTAGTCTTAGGATCTTCAACTGTTGGGCCAATAGTAATGAAAGCTAATGTTGCTCATTCTAATATTTATGAAATTCTTAATAGATTATTAGAGAAAGGATTAGTTAGTTTTAATGTCAAAGAAAAAACAAAATACTTTCAGGCTGTAGACCCAACAAGAATAAAAGAATATTTAGAGAAAAAAGAATTAGATTTAAAAAAAAGCAAGCAAGTTTTTGATTCAATTCTGCCAGGTTTAGAGAAGCTCAAAAATTTTATTAAAACTAAAGAAGAAAGTGAAATATTTATTGGAGAAAAAGGTTTAATGACTGCCTATCAATATCTATTAAAAGGAACAGATAAATCTAATGAAGGGGTATTCTTTGATGAAATAAATAGAACTCCTGAAAAATATTATGAAATGGCTGAGAAATTTTATATTAAATCATGGCACTTACTGAGGAAATTTAGAAGTAAATGGAAAGGCATAAGCAATGAGTCTAGAAGAAAAACAAAACTCGTTAAGGCTTATCCTTCTTTTATTGAACAGAGGTATGTTGATTACCCTGTTCCAGGAAATATAGATGTAATCAATGATAAAACATTAATTACTGTTTGGGGAGAGAAACCAATAGGAATTTTAATTCAATCTCAACAAGTAGCAGATAACTTTAGAAATTATTTTTATTATGTGTGGGATCAAGCTAAAAAATAATTTTATAATTTTTCAACTAAAGAACTAAACTCATTTAA